>CAYRHC010000057.1:0-8902 GCA_964423935.1 uncultured Bacteroidales bacterium
CCGCCGATATCCACAATCATGTTGCCTTCGGGGGCCTCCACATCGATACCGATACCGATAGCAGCCGCCATGGGTTCATAAATAAGATAGATGTCGCGGGCACCCACGTGTTCGGCAGAGTCGCGCACGGCACGGACTTCCACTTCGGTAGAACCGGAAGGGATGCACACCACCATACGCATGGTGGTAAACAGGCCGCCGCTGTGCGGGCAAACCTTCTTGATGAAGCCGCGTATCATGTGCTCGGCAGCGTCGAAGTCGGCAATAACACCGTCGCGCAAGGGGCGCACCGTCTTGATGTTGGCATTCACTTTCTCGTACATCAGTTTGGCCTGATGACCTACTGCCAGCGGACGTCCGGTCTTGGTTTCGAGAGCCACTACCGAAGGTTCGTCCAGCACTACTTTATCGTTGATAAGGATAACGGTATTGGCCGTACCCAAGTCCATCGCAATTTTTTGCGTAAAAGAGAAAAGACCCATAGCAAATCAGTGTTTGAAATGTCTGAAACCAGTAGTAACCATGGCCATATCGTGGGCATCGCAATACTCGATGGAGAGATTGTCCTTGATAGAACCACCAGGATGGATAACTGCCTCGATGCCGGCCTCGTGGGCTATTTCAACGCAGTCGGGGAAGGGGAAGAAGGCATCGGAAGCCATAACGGCACCCTTGAGGTCGAAGTTGAAGGAACGGGCCTTGTCAATAGCCTGACGCAAAGCGTCCACACGCGAAGTCTGGCCCACACCGGCGGCGCAGAGCTGCTTGTCCTTCACCAGAACGATAGCGTTCGACTTGTTGTGCTTAACTATGATGTTGGCAAAGAGCAGGTCTTCAATCTGCTTGTCGGTAGCCAGACGTTTGGTAACGGGGTGCAACTGCTCGGGCGTTTCGGTTTGGTTGTCCTTGTCTTGCACCAGCACACCGTTGAAGATGGAGCGGAACTGACGCTTGACAGCCATTTTTTCCTTCTGGATAAGGATGATGCGGTTCTTCTTCTGCGAAAGTACGGCCAGCGCGTCGGCATCGTAGTCGGGAGCGATAATCACTTCGAAGAAAAGCTTGTTGATTTCCTCGGCCGTAGCCAAATCCACCGGACGGTTGCAGGCGAACACGCCACCGAAAGCCGATACGGGGTCGCCGGCCAGCGCGTCTTTCCAAGCTTCGAGCAAAGTGCTGCGCGAAGCCAAACCGCAGGCGTTGTTATGCTTGATGATAACGAAAGTGGGCTCGCTGAATTCGTCGCACATGGAAACGGCAGCATCGATATCGAGCAGGTTGTTGTAGGAAATTTCCTTGCCTTGCAACTGTTCGAAGATAGCTTCGAAATTGCCGTAGAAGGCGGCCTTCTGGTGAGGATTCTCGCCGTAGCGCATCGAGCGCGAATTGTCGACGGCGCAACGGAAAGCGCTGCCTTCGTAATTGTCGAACCAGTTGAAGATATGGCTGTCGTAGCCCGAAGAAACCTTGAAGGCTTCCTTGGCGAACCAGCGGCGTTCTTCGAGCAAAGTTTGGGCGCCCTTTTCCTTGAGGATATCGGCCAAAGCGGCATATTGGTTTTTGGAAGCCACGATGACGACATCTTCGAAGTTCTTGGCAGCGGCACGGATAAGCGAGATACCGCCAATGTCTATTTTCTCGATGATATCTTCGGCACTGGCACCGCTGGCCACGGTATCTTCGAAAGGATACAAATCGACGATAACCAGGTCGATGGCAGGGATTTCGTATTGCTGGCACTGGTTTTGGTCCTGTGCCTCGGCACGACGATTAAGGATACCGCCGAACACCTTGGGATGCAGGGTCTTAACGCGGCCGCCCAGAATGGAGGGATAGCCCGTCAGGTCTTCAACCTTTTCGCAAGGATAGCCCAGCGATTCGATAAATTGTTGGGTACCTCCGGTGGAAATGAATTCCACGCCATCTTCGTGCAGAAGTTTCAATATCTCGTCAAGCCCGTCCTTGTGGAAAACGGACACCAGAGCTTTGTTGATTTTCTTGTAGTTAGCCATAGGATTTTCTTAGGTTTGTCTTTTTTGAATAATGGGGCAAAAATAAGCAATCCCAAACATTTTCCATATATACTTTTTTAGTTTTTTTCGTTACAAAAAACAGTACCTTTGTCAACCTTTAAAAACCATCACTTATGAAAATAAAAGCCGTACGTCTGCATGGCAAACAAGACCTCCGTCTGGAGTCTTTCGAACTGCCTGCCATCAAAGAAAACGAAATTCTGGCCAAAGTTGTATGCGACAGCCTTTGCATGTCGTCGTACAAGGCCTCCTGTCAGGGAAGCGACCACAAGCGCGTTCCGAATGACGTAGCCGAAAATCCTGTCATCATCGGCCATGAGTTTGCCGGAGAGTTGATAGAAGTCGGTGCCAAATGGGCCGATAAATTCAAGATTGGCGACAAATTCTCCATCCAGCCCGCCCTCAACTACGAAGAGGGTCCTGTGGGAGTGCTGAGTGCCCCCGGTTACTCTTACCGCTACATCGGCGGCGACGCCACTTACGTTGTCATTCCCAACGAAGTGATGGAACTGGGTTGCCTGCTGCCCTACAAGGGTGAAGGCTACTACCCCGCCTCGCTCTCCGAGCCGCTCAGTTGCGTTATCGGCGCCATGCACGCCAACTACCATACCACGCCCGGCAAGTACATCCATAAGATGGAAATCGTGGCCGGCGGCAAGATGGCCATTCTGGCCGGTGTCGGACCCATGGGTCTGGCCGCCATCAACTACGTGCTGCACCGCGAAGACCGGCACCCCGCCCTACTGGTTGTCACCGATATGGACCAGGCCCGCCTGGACCGCGCCGCCCGTCTGTACACGCCCCAATTCGCCGCTTCGCGCGGCATCGACTTGCGCTACATCAACACCGGCAACATGGCCGACCCGGTGGCCGAACTCAAAGCCATCAGCGGTGGCGAAGGATATAATGACGTGTTCTGTTTTGCCCCTGTTCGCCCTGTTGTGGAGCAGGCCGACGCCATTTTGGCCTTCGACGGTTGCCTGAACTTTTTCGCCGGTCCGAGCCGCGCCGATTTCAGCGCCATGTTCAACTTTTACAACGTGCATTATGCCTACACCCACGTGGTAGGTACCAGCGGCGGCAACACCGACGATATGATTGAAGCCCTGCACCTGATGGGCAAGGGTCTCGACCCGGCCGGTCTGGTTACCCACATTGGCGGCCTGAACGCCGTGCCCGAAGCAACGCTGCACCTGCCCGAAATTCCCGGCGGCAAGAAGCTCATCTACAACCATATCGAAATGCCGCTGACGCCCATTGCCGATTTCGCCAAGCTGGGACAGAGCGATGCCCGTTTCCAGACCTTGCACGAACTTTGCGAAAAGCATCAGGGACTGTGGAACATTCAAGCCGAAGAATTCCTGCTGAAAAATTTCTAATTTCGCAGAAGCATTGTATGAATAATCATGCGGCATTTCGTCTCGAAATGCCGCATGATTATTTTTCAGCGAAATGGGTATTACTACAGATTGCTTACCACCTGATAACCTATCAGACTGTCATACTCGCCAGCAAAAGGCCGATAGTACACAAAAATCTGATATTCGTTCCCGGTGGGCCAATAACTACCTTCGATGGAGGGCAAAGAATACTGATAATTGTAGATGCCCTGCTTGAGCAACAGACAAGTTTCGTAGGCCAAAGTCTGCGTATTGTACACCAAGGGTTCCGTAGCCTTGATATCGGCCTGCAACAGATCTCCCGACAAATAGACCGCCTCCTTGTAAGGCACGGCCACCGGCAAGGAAAAATGCACCTTGACATAATCGGCATCGCCGGCTTCGCGATGTCGGACCAGCATGCGTCCGTTCTCGTCGGGGCTGTAGGTATAGCCCGAGGTTCGCACTTGGTCTTCGAAGAGATAGGCGTGGTAATAGGGCCGTTCAAAAGTCAAACGGTCGATGCCCATACCCGGCAGCTTGTAACTGCTGAGGTCGAAGCGACGGTATTCGTTGCCGCCTTCGAAAAGCAAGGACGGATGATGTTCGTAACGAATGGAAGTACCGCTCACGGCGTAAGGTCTGTCTACCAAGACGGTCCGGTCGGGACGGCGGTTCTGGCAGACCAACACTTTGAGTTCTGTCTCGGGTCGGTTAATCAGCCCGGCGGGCGTCTGCAACTCCAGTGTCAGCTGCTGGTAGCGGTCGTTGTAAGAACGGTCGGTCTGAGCCGACACATGCGCTTCCACACCGATTTGGCGGTCGAGCACCGAGAAGCAAGCCTGCAACAAAACATCATCTTCGTCGGCATCGCGGTCGAAGACTTCCAAGACATAATTGCCCGCAAGTTTCAGTTGCAGCAGGTCGTTGGGAAGGAGCAACTCGTAATGTGTATATTCGATGGTGGTGGTCTGCGAAATCTCACCCTCGGGCAAATCGTTCTCGGAGAAACCCTCCAAATAATCGAGTTCGTTTATCGTAGAAGCCTGCCAAAAGGCATCGCAATGACGGATGCGGTAAGCCAGCCGCCGGTAATCGTGCGACATTTCGTCAAAGGAAACCAGCACTTGTTCATCACTGTTCAGCTCGATGACGGGGGCTTGCGACCAGTCGCCCGACTTGTACACTTGCAGGCTCATCACCCGAGGCGAGAGCAATCGGCTGCTATAAGCCTCAGCAGGCAGCGCCGCCCTCAGTGGTAAGGCGGCCAGACAGCCAAGCGACAGACTCAGCCAGCACAGCGTTTTCAGTAAATCGGACAATTTTGACATTTTTGTTTAGGCTGTAAAATTTCTTGAGGCGGGATTGCTAGAATTGGAAATAGATGAAAGCCTGCAAATCGGAGGAGACAAACTGGTAGACCACAAAAACCACTGCCACCACTGCCAAAGCCATCAAAGCCAGGGGCATGGAAGCGAAAGTCAGCCGGTAGCGACGTTTCCAGCGTTCCGGCATCCAATGGATAAGCATGCCCAGCACGAAGAGCGTGAGTACCGCCTTGTACGACTGCAACATCTGCCCCAGCCCGGACAAATTCCAAGCCGAACCTATCTTTTCTATCATGTTCACCGCCGTCTCCCAAGCCACACGATTGGCCTCGGCCGGGTCGAGATTGGAACCCGAACGGAAGAACAGTCGCGTAAAGGTAATGAAAACGAAGGTTTGCGCAACACCCCAGGCGGTAGAAAAAGCCTGTTCTGCCTTAGCCGACAAGCTTAAACCCGAGAGGCTTTGCACCAAAGAATACAGATAACGGACAACCGTACCCAGGGCCAAGGCACCTATCCAGATTTCCGCAATGCGCAGCGCGGGGACGGGCCAGAATCGCAAAGCCAGTTCCACCGCCACAAAAAGCAGTATCATCACCAGCGTACGGCTTAGCTTGGACCAGCCGCGCCAAAACTTGAAGGCCACGATACCCAGACCATTCAGTCCGCCCCAAACCACAAAGTTCAGGCTGGCACCGTGCCAAAGTCCGCCCAAGAGCATGGTATCCATCAAGTTGAGGTTGGTGGTGAGATGGCGACGTTTCTCGCTGTCGTTGCGGGTGGCCTGCAAACAAAAGGCCAGCACCAGCAGCACCACCAATAAAAGCCAAAGACTACGGCTCAGCGCCACGGCTATCAAAGCCATGAGAACGATAAAGAAATAGGTGCCGAAAGTGGCATTGCGTTTGCCGCCCAAAGGTATATAAAGGTATTCCTGCAACCATTTGCTGAGCGAAATGTGCCAACGTTTCCAGAAATTGCCGGCATTGGTGGCCTTGTAGGGCGAATTGAAGTTCTTGGGCAGATAAAAGCCCATGGTCATGGCCACACCTATGGCGATGTCGGTATAACCGGAAAAATCGGCATAGACCTGCAGCGAATAGGCAAAGAGGGCGAAAAGGTTCTCGAAGCCGTCGTACATGCCGGGATTGGCAAAAACGCGGTCGATCAGGTTGACGGCCAGATAGTCGCTCAGCACGATTTTCTTGGTCAGACCGTTGAGTATCCAGAAAACAGCCAGCCCGAACTGACGTCGGCTCAAACGGAAAGGCCTGTAAATCTGCGGAATGAACTGATTGGCCCGCACTATGGGTCCTGCCACCAGCTGTGGGAAAAAGCTGACGTAAAAGCCGTAATCGATCCAAGATTTCACGGCCTTGACCTTGCCGCGATACACATCCACCGTATAACTGATGGTTTGGAAGATATAAAAGCTGATGCCCACGGGGAGCAAGATGCGGTCTACCGAAAAGCGGTTGCCGTGCATCAAGGCGTTGCCGGCCCAGGAAAAGACGTTCACCACATGAAAATGCGTGCCGAAAATATTGTTTATCAGGTCGATGGCGAAGTAGGAATACTTGAAGAAGCAAAGCAGCGACAAATTGATGCAGATGCTCAGTATCAGCCAGGCCTTGCGCCCTTTGGGACTAGGGCTGGCCTCAATGCGACGGGCAATGAGAAAGTCGGACAGCGTGCAGAAAAGCAGTATCAGCAGACAGATGCCGCTGGTCTTGTAATAGAAAAAGGCGCTGACGGCAAACAAAAAGAGATTGCGTAGCAGCAGACGGTTGTGCAAAAGGGCGAAGCCGGCGTACACGATGGCAAAGAAGGCCCAAAAATAGAATTGGGTAAAGAGCAGCGGTGTCTCCGGATTGAAACGCAATATGTCCAGCAGTTCTTTCATTCAGTGGGCTTGTTTGGGTCGGCTTGGCCGGGTTGGTAATAGCGTCCGTAGTCTTGCATGATAGCCTGGAAAAGGCAATCGCCCAAAAGTTCGTAACCGGTCGTAGTGAAATGTATCAGGTCGGCTTTCATATAGGCTTGCTCGCGCCATTGACGTGCGCTGCCCAGTCCGCCCATAAACTGGAAGACATCCCAAAGTGCGGCATGATGACGGCCGGCGAGTTCGCGGAAGGCCGCCTGCGCTTCAATGGCTTTATCGTTGGGCTTTTTACGGGCGATATAGCTGTCGTTGTTGGTCATGAATATCATCGAGACTTCCGGGTTGACGCTCTGAATGCAAGCTATCAGACTGTCGTAACGGCTCACGAAGTCCTTCGCGTCGAAATCGGGTTTGCTGGCGTCGTTGATGCCGATACCGAAGATAACAAGGTCGGGCTGCAACCATTGAAGGTCGCGCTGGAAATGCGGGCAACGGAGATAATCGCTCACCGAAGCGCCGTTCACACCGATGGCGTGATAGACAATGCCCGGTCGGTCGTTGTCGAGGATGATGCCGTTCAACTGGAAATAGTCCGACAAAAGCTGCGTGGCGGAAGCTGTGGAGGCGCCGGACAGGGCATCGGTTTGGGTGGTAGCGGTTTGGGCTTCCGTTGGGACGGCGAAACTGAGCGTAAAGCTTTCCTGCTCGCGGGGCAGAACAAAGCACCAGCTTTGCGTAGCTGCATCGTAGCTTCCGGCGATGCTGTCGTCGACAAGGGGCTGAAAATGGGGTGAAGACGCGCCGCTGAGCAGGCGAAGACGGTCGAAGGTGTAATGAAGGCGACTGTCGCCGTTGACATTGACGCTCATGCGGGCCTTGGGGTCGTGTGTGCTGATGGCAATACCGCTCATGCCCAGTTCCAAGTCGTGTTTTTTGTTGACGTTGCGCGTAGCCTTCCACTGTCCTTGACTGGAGACCTTGAAATTACCTGGATTGTTGGTGCGGGCCGCGGCGTATGGGAATATCAGGCCTCGCGGCGGCAAAGCCGCCGTGTCGCCCAAGAGGGCGAAATGCCAGCGCAGGCGTTGGGTCAGCACACCGGCCTGCACGTGCGAAGCGCCTATGTGCAGTATGTTTATCCGGCCCTGTCCTGTTGTCTGCCAATGGGCCAACTGGCGGTAGAAGTGATGGAGGGCGGCCGAATCGCTGGGGAACTGCAAGGCGGTGGGCGCCGCCAGCACGCGGGCGGCGGCAGCGGGCGCGTCCGCGCCCGCTGCGGGCAAGGGCCGGCCCTTGCCCGCAGCCTGCCCCAGGCAGGCTGCCGCCACCACGCAAGCCACAAGCACCGCCAATCTTTTCATGGACGAGCCTCCTCCCATTCATGCAAGCGCAACATCACACTGTCGTTGAGATGTTCGCGGCGAAAACAATAATAATCGTAACACAAATCGAAACTCCGGTTGAGCAAAGAGGCAATGCGGTCGGCACCGCGCGTGGTGAAATGCACATAGTCGGTAGCTGCCAAAGCCGGCTGGGCACTCGCCCACTCCGCCATACTGCCACGTCCACCCATCACACGATACATATCCCAAAAGGCCACCCCATTCTCCATGCACATCGCATGCAAGGCCTCTATAAGCGGCTCCAACAAAGGATAGGTCTGCAAACTGCCGTCTATCCTGCAAGCCATATCAGCCGGTCCGACAAACAAAAAGGCCGCCTGCGGCGCCAGAGAACGCAAATAACGAATCTGCGCGGCCAAGCGCTTCATATAAAGGTCGATATCCTCCTGCGTATGAATCACCGGCATACGATTGCCGCCATACTCCAACATAATCAGCCGGGGCTGCAGCCAATCGAAAGCCTGACGCAGACTGGCCTTGTCGATAGAGCTGAAGATAGTGCCGGAACAGCCGCGCATGGGAATGTTGTCTACCGCCACGCCCGACACATCATCCAAAGCGATGCCTTGAATATCGGCGCTGCCCCAAAAACTGAGGTCCACCGTCGATACAGGACGGTCGAGTCTCCAGGAGAGTACCTGCAAGGCATCGGTACTGTCGGGTAAACTTTGGGCATAGACCTGACCGTTCACCTGCAACACCGCCTGAAAACCAGGCGTGTGATTAGCCACCAGCACCCGAATCTGACGCAACTGCGTGCGAAAAGGAGGCTTGCGCAAATGACGGGCCGTCAGCAGCACCCGCGCCGAATCCTGCACCCGCACCATCAAGGCCATCGGCCCATACTGACGGTGGTCCACGCGAAAATCGGCCGAGC
>CAYRHC010000058.1:0-8700 GCA_964423935.1 uncultured Bacteroidales bacterium
TGGAGCAGGATGCTGCAAATGCTACTAACGCTATCGCAGCCAGTGATTTGAAAATCTTTTTCATAATTGTAATTGTTTATTAGTGGATATTATAAGTTGATATTGTATTCGCCGTTGAATTCTGCGTTGACACCAATGCTGCCACCCGTACTGAGGGTGAGGAAATCGCCGCGCACCGTTGTTATCCTGCTCCTGATGAGCGGCACCGTAATGGATGGTGTGAGCGAGAGCAGATTGTTGGTTTTCTTGTCGTAAAGGGCCACCTGCACAATGACGCTCGATTCGTGGCCGTTCACCAGCACATAGTCGAACCCCATCAGCACCTCGTCCATCGATATCGGGCTGAACTCCGAGTCGAACTGCACGCCGATGCGTGAATCGATGGGCTTATTCTTGAACATATCGAACATATAGGGCATAAACGAGGTGAAATAAAAACGGATGTAGTAGTCGGAAGGGTTGAAGCCGGGTGCCTTGGCCGGATTCCAGGCATTCGACGCATCGGTGCCGGGCAAAAGTTCGGCCGGCGTTTCTACCGTAACCTTCGTCTCGCCTTCTTTCACCTTATTCATGGATTCCTTCTCGAGATTTCTTGCGTTTATCCAGCGGGTGTATTCCTCGCTCGAGAGTTTTTCCTTCAACACCTTCATCATCAGGCGTTCGAGGTCGGTGGCGATAAAGCGGAACTTGGCGAGCGGACGTTCCATATCCAGCGCTACCGTGACGGGCTCTTGCTTGCTGCCCACCCGCTGAAGGGACACCTCTGCCGAACCCAAGAATGCATCTTTGTAGTCGGTGTTGGCCGAATGCAACTCTGGCAAGGCGATGGCGGCGAAATCGCCGGTTTCATAGTAAAGGTCGTCCGTGCTGCCTTTGGCTACATAATCGGCCCAACAGCGTATTTGCCATTCGCCTTCGGGCAGTACCGTCAGCGTGCTGTAATCGAGCGTTGAAAGGTCGTCTTTGGTCAAGACCAGCGTATAGTCGGGGGCTTCGTTACGCGAGAAGCTGCCATCGGGAAGCCGTGGATAGAACTTCACCGTATATCTGAAGGCATGCTCTTGGTCGGCCTCTATTGTCGATTCTGAGGATATGTCCGTCTTGGTTTCGTAGTTAACCGTCAAGTAGGGTGGCAAGTCGGTAGAGAACACGAAGTCGAGTTTCAGCACCGCAGGGGTGGACTCGTCGGGCCATTGATGAACGCTGCAGGAAAAAGCGCCAATAACCACTAACACGCAACCAAGAACCGGCAGCGTTCTCGTAAACGCGGCCAGACGAGTCCATATTTTTGCTATCATCCGCTTCATTTCTTCGTCCTCCTTCCCAAACTGAATTCATAGAAGAAACTTATCGCGAGGTTGTCCAGTCCCATGTAGACTTCTTTTTGCGTGTCTACATAAGGGCCATTCTTCTCGTTCACGAAGCGATCGTATTCGAAGTTGTAGGCACCGGCACCGACGGCAAATTCCACGCCCAGGCGCGGATAGTCGGAAAAATGGAGCTTGTAGCCCAAGCTCAGACCACCGCCTAGCAAGGGACTCTCGCCGGCATGGTCTTGGATGCGGTAATTGCCGTTGGCCGCCAGATTGAAGTAGCACATACTGGCGTGCGCTCCTACGAACAGTCCCTGGGGCCAGGCGAAATTCCACCTAAGCTCGGGCTGCAAGGCGAATACTCTAAACTTGATGGTGTTGCTGAAATAATCGAGTGCGCTGTAATAAACTGGCACATGTAAGGAGATTCTGCGCGAGAAGTCAATCTCTACGCCTGCGTTCGCTATCAGAAGGCCCCACATCAGCGCGTTGGTTTTGGGAGTCAGCTTGGGTCGCCAAGCCTCGGGCCAATTGGCGGCCGGTTCGGTGCGGAGACCGGCAGCTTCCAAGATATCGGCAGTGGACTGCTTCACGGAGGGTTCCACCAAGGCTTGTACGTCGAGCTCCGACTTCAGGGAGTCCGTTTCATTTACGCTGACAATGGCCTTGAAAGTACGCATACCCGGGAATACTTTTTTGGCAAGCGTTTTCCATGTCTTGCCGCCGTTCAAGTTTTTGAGCGCATGGATTTTTTGCTTGTCACTATATACGGTATCGTTGAGGATGGACATGATGGCCGCCTTTTCCTGAGCATCGATGGCCGTCGACTTTTCTACCGTCTCGGGAAGACCGGTCATGGGCGCAATACTGACGAAAGCGGATCCTAAATTCGATACGTTAAAATAGACG
Source organism: uncultured Bacteroidales bacterium (assembly GCA_964423935.1). Lineage (GTDB taxonomy): Bacteria > Bacteroidota > Bacteroidia > Bacteroidales > UBA1402 > UBA1757. The sequence goes on from CAYRHC010000058.1 coordinate 2,223, forward strand.
GAATCGAGCCCAGCGGCCGCCAAAGCCTCGATCGCATGCTGGAGGCGTTCGGAGCGAAGCTTTTCATTGAACGAGGCCTTGCCTTCGGGACAAGCCGATGCGCTGAAGTAGACTTTCACCTTACCGGCTGTCAACGTGTCGGCCAGATGGTTGGCCTGCTCGACAAAACGGGCCACGTTTTTTCCATTGGAATGGTAAGACGGCTCATATTTCGATGACCCAAAGCGATAATGAATGTCTATCGAAGAACTCGATTGTGCATAAGACTCGATTCCATGCCATCCAACGCACAAGATGCCGATTATCAGCAATGTGCGTAATATGCAAAAGGATGTTAGCGGTTTAAGCATAGTGGTTCTCGGTTTAACAATTTGCTTGTGGTGGTAATATTGGGTTCGCAAATTTCATAACAGGGAGTTACAATTTACCGCAGGTTTTCGCTAATAACCTGTTACAAAAGGGTATCATAATCTTAACAACGAGCATTCCAAAAGCCGTTGAAGAATCAAGGTGAATTATTTCAAAACAGCTTGTAAATATGTACCTTTGCGGCTTGAAAAAAGGGCTTTATGCGCAAGCTTGGTCTTCTTATCGCTACTGGGTTCGTGTTGCTTGCTTCCTCTTTCGACACGGACGATATTCTGCACCATACGGCAGCCGAATATATCGTGCTTTCGAGTGTGGGCGGCGAGGGGGCATCGGCTCTGGACCAAGCCGTTGGACAAGCCGTAAAGGAGCAGATCAAGCCCTTGGAAACTGCCCTGCGCGAACTTTGGCAAGACATCGCCACCATCCGCCAACCCGACGAAGGCGTGCTGATGGTTATTCCCGGCGATTTCCTTTTTAAAAGCGGACGCAGCGAACTAAGAGAAGAGAGTCTGCCCTATCTTCAGGCAACGAAGGAATTGCTGGCGCAATATCCGCAGTTCCGCACTTATATGCTGGTGCATACCGACGACAACGGTTCGGATTTTATGTCGATGGATTTGTCGGAGCACCGGGCGAAGGTGCTGAAAAAGTGTCTGAAACAAGACTCTTCGGTAAAGATTTCAAGCAAGGGCAAAGGTGCACTGGTGCCGGTTATCTCCAATTCTTCGGACACAGGCCGGCAGCTGAACCGCCGCGTGGAATTTGCCATCGTGGCCAAAGGGAAACTTATCAGAGATTTAAAACGACAAATCAAACAACAACAATAAAACATAAGCACTATGAACAAGAAAGCCATGCTGATGATTCTCGATGGTTGGGGCATCGGCAAACACGGAAAAGCAGATGTTATCTACAACACTCCCACTCCTTATTGGGACAGTCTTTTGGCTCAATATCCCCACTCGCAATTACAGGCTTCGGGCGAAAACGTGGGTCTGCCCGACGGACAGATGGGAAACTCTGAAGTAGGCCACCTGAACATTGGCGCCGGCCGCGTGGTTTACCAGGATTTGGTCAAAATCAACATTGCCTGCCGCGACAACAGCATTTTGGAGAATCCGCAGATAAAGTCGGCCTACAGCTACGCCAAGGAGAACGGCAAGCAGATTCATTTCCTCGGTCTGGTTTCCAACGGCGGTGTACACAGCTCGCTCGATCATCTGTTCAAACTTACCGAGATTTCCAAGCTTTATGGCATTGAAAAGTCTTACGTTCACTGCTTTATGGACGGCCGCGACACCGACCCGCATAGCGGCGTGGGCTTTATCGAGGCTTTGGAAAAACATCTGGCCGTGAACGGCGGTGCCATCGCTTCCATCGTGGGACGCTACTACGCCATGGACCGCGACAAGCGCTGGGAACGTATCAAAGAGGCTTACGACCTGCTCGTGAACGGCGTGGGCAAGGCTTCGACCGATATGGTACAAGCTGTGAAGGAATCGTACAACGAAGGCGTTACCGATGAATTCATCAAGCCTATCTGCCATGTCGACGCCCAGGGCAAGCCTATCGCCACCATTCAGGAGGGCGACGTGGTTATCTTTATCAACTTCCGTAACGACCGCGCCAAGGAACTTACCATCGTACTGACCCAGCAGGATATGCCCGAGGCCGGCATGCACACCATTCCCTTGCAGTATTACTGCATGACTCCTTACGATGCCACTTTCAAGGGTCTGCACATCCTTTTCGACAAAGATAACGTATCGAACACGCTGGGCGAAATTGTCGCTGCCAACGGCCTGCGCCAGCTGCGTATCGCCGAAACGGAAAAATATGCCCACGTCACTTTCTTCTTCTCGGGCGGCCGTGAAAAGGAATTCGAGAACGAAGACCGTATCCTGATTCCTTCGCCCAAGGTTGCCACCTACGACCTGAAGCCCGAAATGAGCGTCTACGAAGTGGGTGACGCCTTGAAGCAGGCCATCGAAACCCAAAAATACGACTTCATCGCCGTGAACTATGCCAATGGCGATATGGTGGGTCACACGGGTGTTTACGAAGCCATCGAAAAAGCCGTCATCGCTGTGGATGCCAACGTGAAAAAAGTGGTGGAAGCCGCCAAGGTCAACGGTTACGAAGTGATTATCATCGCCGACCACGGCAATGCCGACAACGCCATCAACCCCGATGGTACGCCCAACACAGCCCACTCGCTCAATCCGGTGCCCTTCGTTTACGTTACCGACAACAAGAACGCCAAGGTGGAAGACGGTATTCTGGCCGATGTAGCTCCGTCTATCTGCCACATTCTCGGTATTGCCCAGCCGGCCGAAATGACGGGTCATTGCCTTATCAAATAAGGAGTTCTACCAGCGCATGATTGAAATCGACAATACCATCGTCAGCCTGGACGTCTTCGAGAAGAAGTTCTGCTGCGACCTGGGCAAGTGTAAAGGCATTTGCTGCGTCGAGGGCGAAAGCGGAGCTCCCCTACTCAAGGGGGAAATAGCCGAACTGGAAAAGGCCTTGCCCGCCGTTTGGGACGACCTTTCGTTAAAGGCCCGCGCGCTCATCAACCGACAGGGCGTTTCCTACAAGGATATCGATGGCGAGGACGTTACTTCCATTGTCGATGGCCAAGATTGCGTCTTTACTTGTTACGATGAAGTTGGCACTTGCTATTGTGCCATAGAAAAAGCTTGGAGGGCAGGAAAGATTTCGTTTATGAAACCTCTTTCCTGCCATCTCTATCCCATCCGTCTGCAACCGCTCTCGGGTGGACGCTTCGGCTTGAATTTCCACCGCTGGCCCGTCTGCAAGGATGCCTGGGTCTGCGGCGAGAAACTGGGCCTGCCTGTGTACCGTTTTCTGAAAGAGCCGCTCATCCGCGCCTTCGGACAAGAATGGTACGGCAAACTGCTCGAAGCGGCCAAATGGCTAGAAGAGAACTCTGAACGTATACATGGGCGAGAATAGCGTCTGGTAATAATACGTATAAAGTCCGCTTTCGCTGTTGTACACTTCGTAGAGCAGGTTCTTGTGGTTGGTCCAGTTCTGGAAATCTATGGCGAATTCGTAGAACCAGCTGCCGGGCCTAAACTGATAGAAGAGTCTCATGTCGCTGCGGAAATAAGGCGGATACACAGCCGAATAAGCTTCTCCACCCGGTGGTGTTGCCGGTCTGCCGCCGCTGGCTGTCGCTTTCAGGTCGATACCGAATAAGCTACGCTTTGAAAGCTGCCACTGATAACCTCCCACCAAATTCAGAATATAGCGCACATCGTAAGCCGAACTGCGCCAAATGCCATCGCTGCCCGTGTAGAAGGAACGGAACAGATTCACATTCAACATAGCGTACCAGTTGTCGTGCAGGAATTTTTCCAAGCTGGTTTCGATGCCGTAGTTTTTGGCCAAGCCCCCATTGCAGAGCGGAGCCTTTAAAGGGATATAGAAATCGCTGCCAAGATTGTGCACCGAGAAACTCGACAATGTGTCGCTTTGCACGGCCAGGTCTTGCAGGGCCTGGTAATAGGCATCGGTCTTCAGTCGCCAATGCGGGGCCAACTGCCAGTCGTAGCTGAAGCAATAGTGGTCGGAGCGTGCAAAATTCAGTCCGGCATTGGCCGCATCTTGGTAAAGATACAAGGTATGTACTTGCGTCTGATGATGCCTTCCGTAGGCCAGAGCCAGCCTGTGTCTGTCGTTGATGCGCCATTGCAGTGCCGCGCGTGGTTCCCATTTGCTGTGACGGTGTTTTTCCAGCGATTTTGCCTGCCAGCGTAGGCCAAAGCTTGCTTTCCATGTATCGGAGAAGCGATATTCACCCTGCGCGTAAGCATGCCACAGCCATAGCCAGGCCCGGCGGGAGAAGAAGCGCAGGTCGTAGGCGTCGGCACCGGCGCCGGCCTGCAACAGCAGGCGGGCGCCGGGCCGACCCTCCCACTTGCCCGCCAGCGTGTAGCGAGTCTCCAGATTGTTCTCATCATAAAGGCTTGCAGCCTCTTGTGACAAGGAAGAATGGCAATGGCTGCGATTGATGTAGGATCGCAGGCTCAGCCTTTGGCCGGCCTGGTCGTCGTAGTGCAGGCCCATACCCGCAAAATGGGTGGACGAGCCAGTGCGCAGCCGCGTTCCGCCCTGCGCTGTTTCCAAAAGGCTGGTTCCCCAAATGGCCAGTGCGTCCAGTTTCCAAAGCTGCGAGAGTGGCTGTTGCAGTTTCAAGGTAAAGTCTTGGTATTTGGGTGTGAGGCCGCGATTCAGCCCCAGTTTTTCCATCACGTCCAAGAAAGAATAACGGTAGGCCATCTGAAAAGTGCCGCTACCCTGAGCCGGTGCGAGGGGGCCTTCCCCGCCGAGTTCGAAACCGTTCCAGCCCGTCTGGAAACGGAAGCGGTAACGGTCACCCACCTGACGCAAATGCAAGTCGAACACGCCCGACAGAGCATTGCCGTACTCGGCGGGGAAGGCCCCCGTCAAGAAGTCGGAGTTATCGATAAGGTTGGTGTTCAGCAAAGAAACGGTGCTGCCCGTCAGTCCGATACTACCGTAATGGTTGGGGTTGGCTATTTCGTATCCGTCGATGCACCAAAGCAGCTGGCTGGGCGAATTTCCCCTGATGCTGATATCGTTGCGGCTGTCATCGGGGCAGGCCACGCCGGCGTAGCTGCGCACCATTCGGCCCACATCGCCCAAGGCACCGGCATAACGATAGGCGTCTTCGGTAGAGAAACTGCGGCCGCTGCTATACACCAACCGGTTGATAGGACGTTCTTTCTGAAAAGGAGCCACTACTCCGATACTGGCTAAAGTATCACCCTGTATTTCACAACTGTCGCCGCGGGCAGCGGCCGACAAGCAAACTGGGGACATCATCATAGTGGCAACAAGGCACAAGGCCCGGTGTCTGTTTTTCATGGCAATACGTGTTTTTCGGCGCAAATATAGAAGGATGCCCAATAACATCCAAATCAATTAACAATAAATTTATATTCCGAGATATCGCTTTTATTCCTACTTTAGCCCTCGACATTCAACAGAAGCTTCCAAGCCTCTCACATTGCATTATGCCCGAACTGGAACTGCTTGTCTGCACCTACGGTCTGCAAGGACTCGAACGCCTGGCCCGCACGCAAAGACCCCGTCTGAACGGGGTCGCCTACCTTGTTTCCTGCCAACTGCCGGCACAAGACCAACTGCCGGCGGACATCTTTGCTGTTGCCAGCCCCGAATTGCAAGCCTTCATGCAGCGTTCCGATGTAAGCCTTCATATCATCCACAGCCGGGGCCTCAGCAAGAACCGCAACAACGCCCTGCGTCTGGCCTCGGCTCCGCTCGCCCTTATTAGCGATGATGATGTTGACTATACCACTGAAGGGCTGCTAGCGGTCATCCAGGCCTTCCACCAGCACCCCCGGGCCGATGTTATCAGTTTCCAGTTTCGCAGCGAAGAACAACGTAAGGCCTACCCTACCCGGTCCTTCAACCATCGCCGTCCCGCCAGAGGTTTTTACATCACTTCCATCGAAATGGCCTTCCGTCGGGAAAAAGTGCAGGGCCGCCTACGCTTCAACGAGCATTTCGGCCTAGGCTCGGAAGATTTTCCCATGGGCGAAGAAGCCGTGCTGCTCCACGATATGCTCAAAGCCGGACTGGCGTGCATTTATCTACCCTACGTCATCTGTAGCCATCCTGGGCAAAGCACCGGTCCAAAGCAATTGGCCCAGGCCACCCACCTTCAAGCCAAAGGAGCCGTGCTAAGTTATCTGCATCCACACACCTACACGCTGCGCCTGTTCAAGGAAGCGCTGGTGAACGGCATCAAAAAAAGGGTGTCGCCAAGGTTCTTCCTTGCCAACACCCTTAAAGGAGCGTCACTGGCCCGCAGGCTCAGTGTTTTCGATGACCCTTCTTGCGGTTCTTCTTCCTGCTCTTGGCAATCAGCGGAATAGCAATCATAGCCACTACCAGCACGCCAATCAGCACATAGGTACGTCCGCTGGCATTGTCACCACGCACACGCGACCACATTTCGATAAGCAGCGGCGTATCGTTGCCCCAGTCGTGCATAATGCTGCAGCGGGCAATCTCGGCCGAGTCGGGATAGAAC
>CAYRHC010000059.1:0-8677 GCA_964423935.1 uncultured Bacteroidales bacterium
AGGCTTCTACCAGCAAGGTGCCGATAATGGGGCCCGTGCAGGAGAAGGAAACCAACACCAAGGTGAACGCCATAAAGAAGATGCTGATAATGCCGCTGGTCTTGTCGGCCATCGTGTCCATCTTGTTCGACCACGATGAAGGCAGCACCATCTCGAACAGACCGAAGAACGACAGGGCGAAGACCACCAGCAACAAGAAGAATATCAGGTTGAATATGGCGTTGGTTGCCAGGCTGTTGAGTGCGCTGGCCCCGAAGATAATCGTGATGCCCAGGCCGAGGGCCAGGTAAATGACCACGATGGACACGCCGTAGATAACAGCGTCCTTGATGGCGCGGCGACGGCTGCGGCTACGTTTCAAAAAGAAGCTCACCGTCATGGGAATGATGGGCCAGACGCAAGGTGTGAACAAGGCCAGCAGACCGCCGATAAAGCCGTAGACGAAAATAAGCCAGCCGGCCGTGTTGCTGGAGCTGATGTTGTCCTTGCCGCCAAAAGCCTGCACTTCGCCGATGACGCTCTCCCAAAGTTCAGGATGCGCGGTGATCTCGTCAAGGGTGGCTGCCTGCCGCCCGTCGCTATGCTGGATGTTGCCATTGGAGCCGGATTGCGCGCCGATGCTGAATTCGAAACTGTTGGGCGGCAGGCAGGACGCATCGTTGCAGAGCATGTACTGCACATAGCCTGCAATATGCAGGTTCTCGCTGTTCTCGATGGTGATAGGCTGATGGAAAACCACCTCCCTTTCGAAGCAGCGCAGTTTCATATTGAAAACGGCATCGTAATAGCTGATGGCCTTTTGGGTGCTGCGGGCCTCGCCGGCCAGGGAGCAACCCTGTAGCTCTTCGAAATGAAAACTGGTAGAAACCGGCCCTCCCTCGGGCAGGTTCATATCGTACATGTGCCAACCTTCGTCTATCGATGCCTTGAATTCAATAACGGCACCATCGGGTTTCTCCAATAGGCGGTAAGTCCAGCTGCAAGGATTTTCCAGTTGGGCATAAAGACTCAAGCTGATAAAGGTCAATATTAGGCCTGTTATGATTCTTTTCATATAGTTCTTCTCTAGTGGTTTTGCGGGACAAAATTAAGAAACATTGGGTGCCATTTCAAAACAATAGCTAAAATGGCGCTCGATAAGAGCAACCTTCTTTCCAGCGGCTGCATCCGTACGATTGCTTGCCGCGGATAAGCCGGCCCTGGCGGCAAAGAGGGCAGAGTTCGCCGGTCTTGTCGCACTTGACGGCAAACACAACTTCGTTCACCATCGTTTTGAGATCTTGCATGAAATCCTGACTCCGGTACTGGCCCTTCTCGATGTCGCGCAGCTTCTTCTCCCAGCGTCCCGTCAATTCGGCCGATTTGAGCAAATCCTGCTGTATCGTGCTGATGAGCGAGATGCCGGTGTCGGTGGGAATAAGGTTCTTGCGTTCCTTGCGGATATAGTTGCGCTTGAGCAGGGTTTCGATAATGGACGCGCGTGTACTGGGCCGGCCTATGCCGTTCTCCTTCATGGCATCGCGCAGTTCTTCGTCTTCCACTTGCTTGCCGGCCGTTTCCATAGCGCGCAGCAACGTGGCTTCGGTATAAGGCTTGGGCGGGGAAGTCCATTTCTCGGCCAAAGAAGGTTCGTGCGGCCCGTGTTCGCCCTCCTGAAAATCGGGCAGGGTCTTCTCCTCGAGGTTGTTCTCGGACTTTTCGGCCGTATCTTCGCCGGTGTCCCTTTTCATGACAACGCGCCAACCTTCGCTCAGAATGACTTTGCCCGAGGTTTTGAAGGGTACTTCGCCCGCTTGGCCAAGTACACTGGTGGTGGCGATTTTACAGTCGGGATAGAAAGCGGCGATAAAGCGGCGGGCAACAAGATCGTATACTTTGGCTTCACGCTCGTCCATGCCCGTGGGCTTGGTACCCGTAGGGATGATGGCGTGGTGGTCGGTAACCTTCTTGTTGTCGAAGAATTTCTTGCTTTTGGGCAGTTTCGCCTTCCCCAGCAAGGGTTGCACCAGACTGTCGTAGGCCGGGGCGATGCCTTGCAGAATGCTGGGCACTTTGGGGTAGATATCTTCGCTCAAATAATAGGTGTCCACACGAGGATAGGTGCAGAGTTTCTTTTCGTAAAGGCTCTGGATGATTTTCAGCGTATCGTCGGCCGAGAAGGCGTAGAGTTTGTTGCATTCCACCTGCAAGGAGGTAAGGTCGAAAAGGTGCGGGGCATATTCCGTGCCTTGCTTTTTGTCCACTTTCGTGATGTGAAATTCTTCGCTGCTGATGCTCTCGAGCGCGGCCTGTGCTTCTTCCAGACTGTTGAATTCGCCTTTGGCGGCCGAAAATTGGCATTGCCGATACAGCGTCTTGAGCTCCCAGTATTGTCGTGGCTGAAAATGGCTGATTTCCAAATGACGCTTGACGATAAGCGCCAGGGTGGGCGTCTGAACGCGGCCGATAGACAGCACCTGACGGTCTTTGCCATAGCGCAGCGTATAGGCCCGGGTGGCGTTCATACCCAGTATCCAGTCGCCAATGGCGCGCATCATGCCGGCTTCGTAGAGCAGCTGGTAATCGGAAGCAGGCTTGAGATGTGCAAAGCCTTCCTTGATGGCTTCGGGTGTCAGGGAGGAAATCCACAGACGTTGCACGGGACACTGGCAACCAGCCTGCTGCAGCACCCAACGCTGGATAAGCTCGCCCTCCTGACCGGCATCGCCGCAGTTGATGACGCTGTCGGCCTGTTGCACCAGCCCTTTGATGATGTTGAACTGTTTCTGCACGCCCGCATCGTCGGCCACGCGCGTCTGGTATTTGTCGGGCATCATGGGCAGGCGGCTCAAGGCCCAGCTTTTCCATTGCGGGTTATATTCGTGCGGTTCCAGCAGACGGCACAGATGCCCGAAGGTCCAGGTTACCTGATAACCCTTGCCCTCCAGATAACCGTCGTGGCGCGCGGTGGCACCCAGTACGGCGGCAATGTCTCTGGCAACCGATGGTTTTTCTGCGATGCAAACTATCATATCTGATAAAAGGTATGGCTGATTAAAAAGATATTAGACACCGCTGCCACGAACCAGCGGCTTGATGGTAAAAACCAGTATCTTCAAGTCCATCAGCAGGGAGGCCTGCTTGAGGTAGATAATATCGTAGTCGAGGCGCTCTATCATCTTGTCTACATTGTCGGCGTAACCGAACTTGGCCATGCCCAGCGAGGTGATACCAGGCTTGACGTGGTACACGAGCGAATAATAAGGGGCGCGCTCCAAGATCTTGGCCGCGAAATAGGGACGCTCCGGGCGTGGACCCACCAGTGACATCTCACCCTTGATGACATTCAGCAACTGGGGCAGTTCGTCCAGACGGTAACGGCGCATAATGGCCCCGTAAGGCGTAATGCGGCGGTCGTTCACCGAAGAAAGCTGCGGTCCTTGAGCTTCGGCATCGGTGTACATGGTGCGGAACTTGATGATGCGAAATGGTTTGCGTCCCTTGCCTAGACGTTCTTGCGTGAAGAAGACAGGACCGGGCGAGTCGCACTTGACGCGCAGGGACAAAAACAGCAGCAGAGGACTCAGCACCACCAGCCCCAAGGAGGCAATGAGCAGGTCGCACATCCGTTTGATGTTTTCTTCGAAAGCGAACATGCCCTTGGGCGTGAGCCGCTGCAAGGGCAGACCGCTAACCCTATCCATAGACATCTCCATACCCAGACCGGCACTGATGCCTTTATACAGATGTATGTCCAAGCCATAGCCGTAAAGGCGGTCCAGCAACTGCTGCAGGCCGGGTCCGTCCAAATGGTCGGCGGCAATGACCAGATGTTCCACACCCCGTTCGCTGACCAGCTGGTCCAGTTGCTGTAGACTGCCGAGTATAACTTCTTGGCTTACTTGAGGGATTTCCCCCTCCAGACGGACGCACCCTTCTATCAAATCGTAACCGTTCAGCCGGTGACGGTTGTAGCAGTCGAGCAGTTCGCGCGCCTTGCTGCCGCAGCCGATGACCAGCGTGACAATGCCCGTCTTGCGCAGTTCGTGCTGCCGGTTCTTGATGGCTGTCAGAATGCAACGGGGTAGTGAGGTGAACAGCAAGAACTGGGTGAACAAAGCCAGCAGGAGCACATAGTACTGTTTGTAGTTTCGCGGCAAGTCGTTGATGATGACACTGAAAAAGATAACAAGCGTTGCGACGGAGGCTAGTATGAATCCATTCAGTAGGTCTTCGCCTATCTTTTTGCGTCTAGGCTGGCGGTAGTAACCGCTCAAGGCCGATAGCAGTACCCAGAAGGCGGGAATGGCAACATCAAAGGCCAGATTCTTGCTGTGGAACAAGAAGGCTTGCAGACTGCCAAAGCCGGTTTCGGTACCCAGCAGGTTGTAGCGGAAACAGCAGAAGCAGTTCCAGGCCAGCAAGCTGAATACAAAATCGGACAGCAGGTAAAGGCTAATGCGTTGGCGGTCGCTCATAAGGTGATGGTGTCGAAACGGCTTCTTAGGGTCGGATAATCTTCACTTCGCCATGGTTGCCCAGCTTGATGATGGACGAGGCTTTGGCGGGCGTGTTGTCGTCCTGGCGGTAATCGACGATGTAGTCTACGCTGTCGCGGATGGTTTGGTCGATGTCGGCAAAACACTTGGCTGAGGGCTGTCCTGCGATATTGGCCGAGGTAGAGACGATGGGCCGGCGCACGGCCTCGCAGAGGCCGTGCGTAAAGGCCTCACGCGTTACTCTTATGCCGATGCTGCCGTCTTCGGCCAGCAGGTTGGCGGCCAGATTGCGTCCACGGTCGTAAATGATGGTAAGGGGTTTGTCGCTACAGTCGATAAGGTCCCAGGCAATATCGGGAAAGTCCTGCACATAGTTCTGCAGGCGCTGTACACTGTCTACCAGGCAGAGCATGGCCTTGCTTTCGGCCCGTTGTTTGATGTGGTAGACCTTGGCCACGGCTTCGGGGTTGGTGGCATCGCAACCGATGCCCCAAATGGTGTCGGTGGGGTAGAGTATGACGCCTCCTGCGAAGATAACATCGCGGGCGCGCTTTATTTCTTCTGACAATGATTCCATGATGCGTATGAAAATAACTTGTCAAAGGTAATACATCTCTGACAATATTTCATTACTTTTGCAAATCTTCGAGGTGAGAAAGAAACAAAACAACATATTGATGACTTACAAATGGAATTTATTAACGTTAAATCCGCAAGAAGAAGAGTGTAAAAAGAAATTGGCAGAAGAATTGGGCATCAGCCCGATATTGGCACAGCTATTGGTGCAAAGGGGCGTTCATACCTTCGATGAGGCGAAACGCTTCTTCCGTCCGCAGTTATCCGATTTGAACGATCCCTTCCTGATGAAGGATATGGACAAAGCGGTGGCCCGTCTGAACCAGGCTATAGCCAACAAAGAGAAAATTCTGATTTACGGAGATTACGACGTTGACGGAGCTACTGCGGTAGCCTTGGTGTATCGCTTCCTGCGCCAGTACACCACCAATCTGGACTATTATCTGCCCGACCGTTATGTGGAGGGCTATGGCGTTTCTTATCAAGGCATCGACTTCGCTGCCAACAATCATTTTTCGCTGGTTATCGTGCTCGACTGCGGCATCAAGGCGGTGGAAAAGATTGCCTATGCCAAGCAAAAAGGTGTCGATTTTATCATCTGCGACCACCACAAGCCCGACGACCAGCTTCCTGATGCCGTGGCTGTGCTGGATGCCAAGCGTCCCGACAATACCTATCCTTACAACGACCTTTCCGGCTGCGGGGTGGGATTTAAATTGATGCAGGCTTTCGCTCAAGATAACCAGATACCTTTTTCCCACCTGATTCCTTTGCTCGACCTGGTGGCCGTGAGCATCGCTTCCGATATCGTTCCCATCACGGGCGAGAACCGCATTCTGGCCTACCACGGTCTGCGTCAGCTCAACGCCAATCCGGGTGTCGGCCTGAAAGCCATTATCCACGTCTGCGACTTGGACGACAAGGAGATAACCATCAGCGACATCGTCTTCAAGATAGGGCCGCGCCTGAACGCTTCAGGCCGTATTCATTCGGCGGCCGAAGCGGTAGACCTGCTGGTGACCAACGACATCAAGCTGGCCAAGGACATGGCTATGAAGATAAACGACTACAACCAGGCCCGCAAGGACCTCGACAAGAACATCACCGAAGAAGCTACCAAAATCCTGCAACAATGCAAGGACCTCGACTCGCGCAAGGGTATCGTTGTCTACAATGAGGCTTGGCACAAGGGAGTCATCGGTATCGTGGCTTCGCGTCTGTCGGAAGAATACCACCGTCCGGCCGTGGTGCTGACCCGCTCGGGCGATGTGGCTACGGGTTCGGCCCGCTCGGTACCGGGTTTCGATATCTACAAGGCCATAGAATCCTGCCGCGACCTGCTGGAAAACTTTGGCGGACATACTTATGCAGCCGGCCTTTCCATGAAAATTGACAAGGTGCCGATCTTTACGCAGCGTTTCGAGCGGTATGTCGAGGAGAATATTCAGGAAGAACAAATGCAACCCTGCATAGATGTGGATGCTGAGATTCGTTTTCAGGATATCACACCCAAGTTTTTCCGCATACTCAAGCAGTTCAATCCTTTCGGCCCGGACAACAACAAGCCGGTGTTCTGTACCCGTCGCGTGTTCGACTATGGAACCAGCCGTAAGGTGGGCCGCGATCAGGAACATCTCAAGCTCGAGCTGGTGGACAGTCATTCCGAGAGCATTATGAACGGCATCGCCTTTGGAATGTCGGAACACAACGACCGCGTGAAGTCCTTCAATCCTTTTGACATCTGTTATCATATCGAAGAGAATACCTTCAACGGAAATACCTCTATACAGTTGCTGGTGAAAGACATCCATTCCTGATGAACGTTTTCCACGATATACTGAAACGTTATTGGGGCTACGATGATTTCCGCCCCTTGCAGCTGGATATCATACAATCGGTGGCCGCCGGTAAAGATACGCTGGGCTTGATGCCTACCGGTGGCGGCAAGTCGCTGACTTTTCAGGTGCCCGCATTGGCGCTGGAAGGTATTTGCCTTGTGGTGACACCCTTGGTGGCTTTGATGAAAGACCAAGTGCAACGTCTCTGCGATATGGGCATCCGGGCCGCCTGCGTGCATTCCGGTCTGAGCGACAATGATATATCGCGGGTGTATGACAACTGCCTATATGGCGACTTCAAGTTTCTCTATATTTCGCCCGAGCGATTGGGTACCAGAGCCTTCCAAGAAAGGCTGATGTCGTTCAAGGTGAGCCTGCTGGTGGTGGACGAGGCTCATTGTATCTCGCAATGGGGGTATGATTTCCGTCCGTCTTACCTGCACATAGCCGATATCCGCCCGCTCTTGCCCAAGGTGCCGGTGCTTGCTTTGACGGCGACGGCTACGCCCGAAGTGGTGAGCGATATCCAGGCCCGGCTGCGCTTTCCCCGGGAGAATGTATTCCGTGTGGGCTTCGAGCGTCCAAATTTGGCCTATATCGTGCGGCGTTGTGAGGATAAGCAGGCTCAGATGCTGGGCTGGCTGCGCAATGTGCCGGGCACGGCTGTGGTTTATGTGCGCATGCGCAAGCGCACCCGGGAAATCGCCCAATTCCTGCAGGAGAACGGCATCTCGGCCGACTATTACCATGCCGGACTGAGCGAAGAACTGAAGAACCGCAAGCAGGCCGACTGGAAAGAAGACCGTACTCGCGTCATCGTTTCCACCAATGCCTTCGGTATGGGTATCGACAAGCCTGATGTGCGTCTGGTATTGCATTACGACCTGCCCGATTCGCCTGAAGCCTATTTCCAAGAAGCCGGCCGTGCCGGACGCGATGGCAAGAAGGCCTATGCCGTGCTGCTTTTTCACCCTTCAGATGCCACCACTCTCAAACGGCGTGTAAGCGATACCTTCCCTCAAAAACCTTATATCAGGACTATCTACAACAAGCTCTGCTATTACTACGAATTGGCTCCCGGTGAAGGAGAAGGTGCTCGCTTTATATTGGATATGGCCGACTTCGCATCTCAATACCACTTGAATATCAATCAGGTCTATAGTGCACTGACTATTCTGAAACAAGCTGGTTATCTGGAATATACCGACGACCCTGACGACTATGCCCACCTGATGATGACCATGGACCGCGACGATTTGTACAACATCAATCTGGAGACCGCTTTGGACGACTTTTTGCAGGTGCTGTTGCGTTCCTACTCGGGACTTTTCGCCGATTATGTGCCCATACAGGAAGAACTGCTCTGCCAGCGCACGGGGCTGGACAAGAAGACGGTCTATTCCTACTTTAACCGGCTCGCAGCCATGGGAGTGTTGCATTATATCCCGCGTCGCCAGCAGCCTTGCATCACATTTCTGCAAGCTCGTGTGGAGGGTAAGGACTTGAACTTGGGGGAGGATGTCTACGAAACCCGGCTGCAACGCTTCGACGAGCGCATCACGGCTATGATACAATACGCCATGGACGACAATATCTGCCGCAGCCGTCGTCTGATGCATTATTTCGGACAAGAGAAAACCAGGGCTTGTGGCCAATGCGACGTGTGCCTGCGTAAAACCGCTCTGGGTCTGCGCCAATGGGAACTGGACAATATCTCCCAGGCTATCGCCGAAGCCTTGCAGGACGGTCCCAAGGATTTGTATGCCTTGATGCAGCAATTGTCTA
>CAYRHC010000060.1:0-8653 GCA_964423935.1 uncultured Bacteroidales bacterium
TGCTGGAAATGCGGGTGCAACTCCATTTCGTTGCAGACAGGCTTGATGTTGCAGTCGCGCAGCAGAAGCTCCATCTTGGCACGGGTCATGTTGGAAGTACCGATATTGCGCACCTTACCGGCTCGCTTCAAGTCTTCCATAGCATGCCAAACCTTCATGAAATCTTCGTGGATATAGGGCTTGGCATTGGGGTCGCGCGATTCGACGCTGACTTTCGGAGCGTGGTAGTTGGGGAAGGGCCAGTGCACCAGATAAAGATCGAGGTAATCGAGGCCAAGCTTGTCCAAAGACTCCTGACAGGCACCTTGAACATCATCGTGTTTGTCGTTCCAGACCTTGGAAGTAATCCAAAGCTCTTCGCGTTTTACCACACCTTCGTCAAAAAGTTCTTTCAGCGCAGCGCCGATTTCTTTTTCGTTGCCGTAGACAGCGGCACAGTCGATATGACGGTAGCCCAGACGCACAGCCTGCTTGACAGCCTCGGCAATGACATCGGCCGTATAGTTGTCGGAGCCGAAGGTACCCAACCCGACGGCAGGAATTTCATCACCGCTCGACAGACGGACCTTGGGCACCAGATTGGGATCGACAGGGAGAATATTTTCCATTGTAAGTATTTTTTGTTGATAAACAGTTGCTTATCGGGCCAGATTGCGATTGCGATGGCCGTAGATGGCAATAATGACAAAACAGATAAAGGGCAGGATAAAGGAGAATCTCACACCCGACAGGCCCAGAATAACATCCTGGTCGATAAACTTGGCCTGCAGCGGAGGCATCACCGAACCACCCAAAATAGCCATGATAAGACCGGCTGCACCGAACTCGGCATCCTGACCGATACCTTCGAGGGCAATACCGTAGATGGTGGGGAACATCAGCGACATGCAGGCCGAAACGCCGATAAGGCAATACAGACCCAGCATACCTTTTATAAAGATGACACCCAGCACCAGCAAACCGCCGCCAAAGGCCAGATATTTGAGCAGCACGCCCGGACGCATGTACTTGAGCAGGTAGGTACAGATAAAACGGCTCACGCAGAAGATAGCCATGGCTGCGATATTGTACAACTGGGCGGTATCGTTGGGGATACCCAATTCCATCTCGGCATAGTGGATAATGAAAGTCCAGCACATAATCTGCACACCCACATAGAAGAACTGGGCGATGACACCTTCGTAATAACGCTTGTTTTTAAGCAGACGGCGGAAAGTATCGCGGATATTGAACTCGCCGGTACTCTGAGCCTTAGGCATCTTGCACAGCAGGAACATCACGAAGAAGGCGGCCACCACGATGCCCAAAATGACATACGGGTTGCGAATCACCACCAAATCGGCCTGACGCATAAGCTCGAAAGCCTCCGGGTCGACGGCGCGCAAAGCCTCGCGTTCCTCGTACGAAGCGCTGTTCATACGGGCAAGGATGAAGTTCTGAGCCGTAAACATGCCCAAGAGCGAACCCATCGGGTTGAAGGCCTGCGCCAAATTCAGACGCCGCGTAGCCGTGGCCTCGTCGCCCATGGACAGAATGTAAGGATTAGCGCTGGTTTCAAGGAAAGACAAGCCACAAGTCATCACGAAATACGACACCAGGAAGGGCCAGAACATTTCAGTCAGACTCGAAGGATAGAACATCAGGGAACCGATGGAATACAGGGCCAGCCCCACCATAATACCCGTCTTGTAAGAGTATTTCTTAATGAAATAGGCAGCCACGAAAGCCATGGCAAAATAACCGCCATAAAAGGCGAACTGCACCAACGCACCTTCGAAGTTGGTCATCAGCAGCACCTTGGTGAAAGCTCTCACCATAGGGTTGGTGATATCGTTGGCAAAGCCCCACAAAGAGAAAAGGGAGGTTACCAGGATAAATGGGACCAAATATTGCCTGGTAACCACCGAAGAGGTTTTGTTCGTCTGTGTCATGCCCGACTATTTATAAATCGGACCGAAATTCTGACAAGCGCGGTAATCGGCACCCTCCTTATCCATACCGAAAGCATTCCAAGCGGCAGGACGGAAGATATCCTTGTCTTCTACGTTGTGCATGCAGACAGGAATACGGAGGATAGAAGCCATGGTGATAAGATCTGCACCGATATGACCATATGCGATAGCGCCGTGGTTGGCACCCCAGTTGTTCATGACGCTGTAAACGTCCTTGAACTGATCTTTGTTGCAAAGGCGCGGAGCGAACCAAGTAGTGGGCCAAGTTTTGTCGGTACGGTTGTTGATGATTTCGAAAGTTTCGGGATGAACGTCCACCGTCCAGCCTTCGGCCAGTTGCAGCACGGGGCCAAGGCCCTTGATGATGTTCAGACGCAACATGGTAACGGGCATACCGCCCTTGCTCAAGAACTGCGAAGAGAAACCGCCGCCGCGGAAATAGCCGCAGTCGGCCGGATACCAGGTTGTGGCTTTCAGACAGTTGTCCATATCGGCCTCGGTCATTTCCCAATAAGGTTTCATAACAGCCTGACCGTTCTCGACAGACTGACCGGAAGCGTCCAAAGCGGTGGCACCCGAGTTGATAAGGTGGATAATGCCGTTGGCAGCCTTGCCTTCGAGCTTGTGGCCGCTGACACGTTCAACCGATTCGGGGCTCCAATAGGTACGGATATCCGAGAACATCACGGCACGGTTGGTCAAGAGTTTGCCGAACAGCATGCTGATACCGTTGAGCGAGTCGTTTTCGGTGGCCAGCACTTTGGTTTCACGCGGACCGTTCCAGTCGAAAGTGGTATTGAGCAAAGCTTCGGGGAAGTCGCAGTTGGGCTTGTAGTCGGTCCACTGGCGCTGACCCTGGAAACCGGCAGCGATGGCGTTGTGACCCAAAGACTCTTCGTTGAAGCCTTTTTTCTTCAGCTCGGGATTACCCTGCATCAAGTCGCGGATAATGAGGTACATTTTCACAACGAACTCCCAATCGGAATCCTTTTCTTCGCGCGTATGCTGCCAAAGGGTATTGTAATCGTGACCTTCGTTCACCTTGCAATGTTCGAGCGTCCACTGATAAGCCTTCTTGTATTCTTCCTCATCGTAAATCTTGTTGTCGATGCGACGCAGCACTTCCACCATATCGATGTATTCGTTGCGCATACCCAGATAATTCTGGAAGAAGTCGGGGTCGATAATGGAACCGGCAATACCCATGCAGGGGCCGCCGATTGACAGATAAGATTTGCCGCGCATTTGAGCCACTGCAATACCGGCGCGGGTGAAGCGTATCAGTTTTTCCTTGACATCTTCGGGAATTTCGGTGTCACCGGCATCTTGTACATGCTTGCCATAGATACCGAAAGTGGGCAGACCCTTTTGGGCATAGCCGGCCAAAGCGGCAGCCAAATAAACGGCACCGGGACGTTCCGTTCCGTTGAAACCCCAAACAGCCTTGGGATAATAGGGATTCATGTCGATGGTTTCGGCACCATAGCACCAGCAAGGCGTTACACTGATGGTCAGGCCAACACCTTCGCGTTCGAATTTTTCGGCGCAGGCAGCGGCTTCGGCCACACGACCGATGGTACTGTCGGCAATAACGCATTGTACGGGAGTTCCGTCGGAATATTTCAATGTTGAGCTCAACAGGGCTTCTACACTCTTGGCCATGTTCATGGTCTGCTGTTCGAGACTTTCGCGGACACCTCTTTCACGGCCGTCGATAATGGGTCTGATACCCACTTTGGGATAATTTGCATTCATAAGTCGGATGTTATAAAAAGTTGTAAGTTTTGGTTTATAGAAAAGTCGTTTTGAGCCGCAAATATAGAAAATCCCCCACCTTATTCCAATGATAAAGCGGAGGATTTTTAGGGATATTTGGGACTTTCGCCTTATTCGTGATAATAGACCCTTTTGACGCGCTGCGAAACCGAGGTGAGAATTTCGTACGGGATGGTATTGTTGCGCCTGGCCATGTCGGAGATACTGAGACCGGGGCCGAAAATTTCCACCACATCGCCTTCGTGGGCCGGAATATCGGTCACATCCACCATGCAGGCATCCATACAGATATTGCCCAAAATGGGCGCAGGTTGTCCGTTTATCAGAACATATCCGCCTCGGTTGCTGCGCAGAAAGCCATCGGCATAGCCAACGGGGATGGTCGCCACCACGCTGTCGCGGTCGAGCATGCCACGCCGACTGTAACCCACACTCTCGCCCTTGGCGTAATGATGCAGTTGCAAAATCTGAGTCTTGAAGGCCGCCACCGGCATCAAAGCTTCGGGATGCACAAAAGAAATGCCGTAAAGACCTATGCCCAGACGCACTCTTTCGCATTGCCACTGCGGGAAGCGCTCAATGCCGGCCGAGTTGAGAATATGTCTGTCGATGGGATACGGGAAGCTGTCGCGAAGCTGCGAAGAAAGGCTGTCGAATATTTGCCACTGCTTATTCGTATAATCGTCGAAGCAGGCCTCGTCGCTGCCGGCCAAATGGGTGAACACCGAACTGACACTGAGCGTCTTTTGCGCTTGCAGCAATTTAATCAATGCGGGCATATCCTCGCCCGTGAAGCCCAAACGGTGCATGCCCGTGTCGAGTTTCAAGTGGATAGGATACTGCGTCACGCCGGCACGTTGGCCCTCTTCGAGAAAGTCTTGCAAAAGCGTGAAGCTGTATATTTCGGGTTCGAGGTGATATTCGTAGCACAAAGGCAGGACACTGGGGTCGGGATTCATCACCAGAACGGGGATGGTAATGCCCGCCTGGCGCAGCGCAATACCTTCGTCCACCACGGCAACAGCCAGCGCATCGCAGCCTTGGGCCTGCAAAGTTTTGCTTATTTCCACCGCTCCCAGTCCGTAGGCATCGGCCTTGACCATAGCTATCAGCTTGGTACTTGGTTTGATAAGAGAACGGAAATACTGGTAGTTGTGCACGATGGCGTCCAAATTCACTTCCAAACGCGACTGGTGACTCTTGAGACTAAGTGCCTGGGCGATACGTTCGAAGCCGAAACGGCGCGAGCCCTTGAGCAGAATCAGTTCGTGATTGAAACGGTTCAGCAAATCGGAAGCCAGGAAATCTTCGGTAGTCTGGAAAAAGCGCGATGATGCGGGAAACAGCGAAGCATAGCGACACAAATCGGGACCGATGCCCACTATACGCTGCAGCCGGTAATGCGAAAGCAACTGCGCCACTTCGGCGTAAAGACAAGCGGCGTCTTTGCCACAACGGTAGATGTCCGAAAGGATGAGCGAGCAAGGCATCTGTCGCGCCACTTCGCGGCGCGACTGGAAATCGAGCGCCAGTTCAAGCGCCTGCACATCGGAATTGTATGCATCGTTGATGAGTACGCAAGACTGCTTGGCCTGCTTGAGTTCCAGACGCATGGGGGCCGGTTCTATGGTGGCCAGGGCCTCGCGCCATTCATCCCATGACACTTGGGGCAACAACAGACGGCAACAGCTCAGTGCATGAGCGATATTCTGCAGGGAGGCCTCGTCATCGTAAGGGAATTTCGAGAACAGTCCTTCGGGAAAGTCGTGCATAGACCATGCTTGCAGGCGCCCGGGTTCGAAAAGCGAGCGCATGGTAGCGTCTATCAAGGTGTCATCGGCACAATAGACAATTTTTTCGCAATGCACGAAAAGCAGACATTTTTCGCGTAACTTTTCATCTATCGAAACGAAGTTCTCGCCATGCGGCAGCCCGATATTGGTCAATAGGCCGTAAGTGGGCAGGATAATGCTTTCGAGCCGGGACATTTCACCTTTGCGCGAGATACCGGCCTCGATAATGCCCACTTGTGTATCTTCATCGAGTTCGAGCAGCGAAAGCGGCACGCCGATTTGCGAGTTGTAGCTGCCCGGCGAGCGCGTCACATCGAGACGTTTGCGCAACAGCTGCCAAATCCATTCCTTGACTATGGTCTTGCCGTAACTGCCCGAAATCGCCAGCACCGGTGCCTTGCAGGCCAGACGCACATGCAGGGCCAAAGCCTGCAAAGCCGCCACGGCATCGTCCACCAACAGGAAATCGGCCTCGGGATAGGCCTCCAGATCGTCTGGCAATTGGCTCAACACAAAAGAGCGCAAACCACGTCGGTAAAGCCCTTCGATATATTTGTGGCCGTCATTGGACTGCGTGCGGAAGGCAAAAAACAGCGTATCGTCGGCACTGTGCAGGTTACGGCTGTCGATAAGGCAATGGCGCACCAGGCGCGAAGGATGCTGCACGCGGGCCGAGCGCAAAAGGCCGGCCGACTGCAGGATATCATGCAAATCGGATATCTTCAATGCTTTCATAAAAGGACTGATTGGAAAAAGGCACGTTCGCCGGACAGGTCTAGCCCGGGCTGCGAAGCTTCCAGCACCGCGATAGATGCCAGATTCTTCTGGGCGAAACGCTTGTAGGCCTCATCGTCGGGACGTTGTGGACGATGTTGCATGGCCTTGTGCAACTGCTGCACTTGATGCATCAGCTCGCGCGTTGACTTGTCGAAGGCAAATTGCGAAAAAGCTTCCCATATATATTTGACGGCCGTTTCGGAAGGATGTAGCATATCCTCGGTATAAAAGCGGTAGTCGCGCAAATCGTCGCATAGCAGCTCGTAGGCCGGGAAGTACTGCACTTGCGGGAAATGCAGCATCAACTCTTCGATGGCCAGATGAAGCACCGCCTTGCTGAGCGTATTCTCATGCGCACCGTCCTTGAAATGCCGTATCGGACTGACGGTCATAATCACTTTCAAATCGGGCTTAGCCTGGAAGAGTGTTTCCAGAAAGGCGCTGTAATAATCGACAATTTCAGCCACATCCAAGCGACGACGCACGAACAGGTCTTCGGGCAGTTTATGGCAGTTGGCCACAATCTTACCTGTCTCGGCCAGGGAATAAACCCAAGAAGTGCCAAAAGTAAGCATCAGGCAGGTAGTTTCTTGCAGAAAGGCAGCGGCTCGTTCATTGTTTTTGCGGATATGGCTCAGCACTTCGTCTCTGTCGGGAGAGGAAAAACTGCTGTGATGCATGAAACTGGCGTACAGGCCTTGGTATTCGAAAAGGTCTTCCTCGCGGAAGGGAATCTTGTACCAAAGAATTTCCAGGGCTTTCACCACCGACATGGGGTTGTACAGCACGCCGAAAGGATTCTGCTCCACACGGAAACCGCTCTGCGCCAGCAGTGCGGACATATTGTCGGCAAAGCAGGAGCCTAGGGCAAGAATGCGGTCGCTGTGGTTCAGGTTGATGCCCGGCTTTATCGGGACTATGGTTCTGAAACTCTCCATCATGAGGGCAAAAGTACACAATCTGACGGCTTTTGTTCCAAATGGAATACATTATTTTCTTTTTTAGCCGAAAAGCACTACTTTTGTCAGTTGCAGAAGAAAAATTTCTATGATAGAAGGCAATCTATTAGACCATATAAACTCTCCCGAAGACCTGAAGAAAATCCCACTCAACCAGTTGCCAGAGCTTTGTCAGGAGCTGCGCGAATTCATCATCAAGGAGCTGTCGGAGAATCCCGGCCATTTGGCCTCCAGCCTCGGCACTGTCGAGTTGACAGTGGCCTTGCATTACACCATGGACACCCCCTACGACCGCATTGTCTGGGACGTGGGACATCAGGCTTACAGTCACAAGATACTCACCGGCCGCCGCGAGCAGTTCCACACCAACCGCAAACAGGGCGGCATCAGCGGTTTTCCCAACCCCGACGAGAGTCCCTACGACAGTTTTGTTGCCGGCCACGCATCCAACTCCATTTCGGCGGCGCTGGGCATGGCCATCGCTGCCAAAGCCAAAGGCGAGAAACGTCGGGTGATGGCCGTTATCGGTGACGGTGCCATGAGCGGCGGCCTGGCTTATGAAGGGCTGAACAATGTGGTAGAATACGACAACGATCTGCTTATCATCCTTAACGACAACAACATAGCCATCGACAAAAGTATAGGCGGATTCCACCAGTCGATGGCGCGCATCAACACATCGCGGCATTACAACAACCTGCGCTGGTACATTTACCGCCTGTTCAAACGCATGGGGCTGATGAACGATTCGCGCAAGAACCAAGTGCTGCGCATAGGCAAGGCCATCAAGCGCATCTTCAGCCGTAACGCCACCATTTTCGACGGGCTGGACATCCGCTATTTCGGTCCGGTGGACGGACATGACGTCAAGAACCTGGTGCGCGTGCTGAACACCATCAAGAACATGACGGGTCCGCGCGCGTTGCACATTTGTACCACCAAGGGCAAAGGCTATGAACCGGCCGAGAAGAACGCCACCGATTTCCACGCACCGGGCAAGTTCGACATCGATACGGGCGAGCGCCGGCCGGAAACCCAAAGCGACAACCACGCCATCAAGTTCCAGGAAGTTTTCGGGCACACGCTCGTGGAGCTCTGCCGACAGAACGACAAAATAGTGGCCATCACCCCCGCCATGCCCACCGGCTGCGGGCTGAACATCCTCAAAGAACAATTTCCCGAACGCGTGTTCGATGTCGGCATAGCCGAAGGACACGCCGTCACTTTCTCGGCCGGTCTGGCCAAAGAAGGACTCATACCCTTCTGCAACATTTACTCTTCTTTCGCCCAACGTGCCTACGACAATATCATACACGACATTGCCATTGCCCGCTTGCCGGTGGTACTCTGTATGGACCGCGCCGGTCTGGTGGGCGAAGACGACGTGACGCATCAG
>CAYRHC010000061.1:0-8606 GCA_964423935.1 uncultured Bacteroidales bacterium
CCGTGAAAGGCACCACCATCGTAGGTGAACCCGAAAGCAACTTTACTTGGAATGCCCGCATTATCGGCAACTTTATGCTGCCCCATAACTGGAGCATGCAGCTGCGCGGCGACTATCGCGCCAAGAGCCTGATTGCCCAAGGTTACCGCTACCCTTCATGGCGTCTGGATTGGGGTGTCCGCAAGGGCTTCGGCAACAACTTGAGCGCCAGCTTGAACGTGCGCGATGTCTTCAACCAGTTCTACCACCGCAACCACACCGAAGGCACGGGCTTCACGCAAGAGTCTATGCACTGGCACGGCGGCCGCCTTATCAGCCTGACGCTCAGCTACAGCTTCGGTAATATGAAGGCCAAGATGCAGAAGCAGAAATCGAGCTACAACGGTGGTTACGAAAGCTACAGCGGAGGTAACGAATAATTCATCATCATTCTCCATATAAAGTGTGTGTGGGTAAAACCACACCAAGCCCCGGGAAGCTGTGAAGCTTCCCGGGGCTTGACGTTTTTAGGTGTGTCGCTGTGCAGTTGCGTTCTTAATCGCGACGGGCAATGCCGATGTAATAAAACAACGTGGCCAACGAGCCTATCGCTGCGATAACATAAGTATAAGCGGCCCATTTCAAAGCATCGAAGGCCATGGGCGTTGTGCGGTCGTCGGATACACCGGCTTGCGGCAGCCAGGCCAAAGCACGGCGCGAAGCGTTGATTTCAACCGGCAAAGTCACCAGGCTAAACAGCGTGGTCAGGGCAAACAGTCCAATGCCCAACCAAAGCAAGGACGGAACCACATTTATCAGCAGAATACCGGCTAGCAAGACCCATTGAACGATGTTAGAGGCGAAATTCACGACCGGCACCAGAGCCGAGCGCAGACGCAAGGGTGCATAACCGCAAGCGTGCTGCACGGCATGACCGCATTCGTGCGCTGCCACAGCTGCCGCCGCGATACTTCTGGAATTGTACACAGCCTCGCTAAGGTTGATGCACATGGTCTGCGGGTTGTAATGGTCGGTAAGCATACCGGAAGTCATCTGCACGCGCACTTTGTCGATACCATGGTCGCTAAGCATTTTCCGAGCCACTTCGGCGCCGGTCATTCCATTATAGGTAGGCACTTTCGAATACTTCGCAAAACGGTTTTTCAACATAAACTGGGCCAGCATGCCCAATAACATAATCAGCAGGGTGATTGTCCAAATATTCATCTTGTTTCGTTTAAAAGTTAAATGCGGTCTTCTAGTGAGATGTTAAATATACCACAAAGACCATGCCACGCATCTATTTCTGCCAAAATAAGGGTACCAACCTAGGTGCGCCTGTCAGTCCGGAGGGGCAAGTGGGCCAAACGTCAAATGTAATAGGCTTGTAAAAGACACTTACGATATTGATATCCTTGAAGATACGCCACTGCACACCGCGTCGGTCGTAATCGGCAATCAAGTTGGCAGGCAGGTTGGTGACGGCAATCTCGATGGTATTCTGCTTGCCTGGCTTCAGATAGCGGCCCACTTCGCAGCGGTAAGGCACCGCCCACACTTTGCCCACATACTGGCCATTGATACTGATACGGGCGCTTTCGTAAAGTTTGTCACCGAAATCGAGACACCAGTCATCAGCCTTGATATTGGGCAACTTGAAGCGCAGACGGTAGATGCCCGTACCGGCAAAGTTCTTGGCTTGTTCTGTGGACAGTTCAGTCCACGAGCAGGGTTCGGGCTTCATCTTGAAAGTTGTGGCGGGCATATCCTTGGGCCAACCCTCATCAAAACAGAATTCCCAAGTGCCCTCCAAGGGAAGGGCTCGCTGAGCGTCCGCTACCGGTTGACGGTTGATGTCCAAGTCGCGATAGCCCGCCGGTTCATGGTCGAAGGTGCGGACAATCACCGACTCGCCCGCCTGCAGGCTGAGGAAAACCTCGGTGCGGCCGGCTCGCGTGCGCATCCGCGCACGCGAGCGTTCACCCGTCATCGGATCGAAGAGCAGCACCGCCTCCGCCTGACAGCCCAGGCTTACCCAATCGTTGATGGAGCGGTTCTGCAACATCGACGCGAAATACACCTTGCCATCGTCCAAGCGGCGACGCGCGAACTTGGCACCGAACTCGGCCGACAAAGCTTCACAGACAGCGCCCGACTGTGGCAACAGTGCGTCCAGAGCGGGAGCCACCTTCACATAGTTCAAGGCTTCGCTGCGAAGCGCGGCCAGCTGTTGGGAGCGTTCGTTCAGATTGGCCAGACCCGGCACCTGTGTGGGCAAACCACCCAAAAACATCACGGTAGCACCTTGTTTGGCCAAATCGATCAACTGACGGAAAGTTGCCAAAGGCATCACCTCGCAACGCGGTACCAGGATGGAACGATAGGCGTTGCCTTGGGTTTGCAAGTCTTTACCATCCCAAACCGTATGCTGCAATTGGGCATCGGAAATGTAGTCCAATTCGTAGCCTTGTGCAATGATACTGTCTACAATATGCTCGAAATGAGGAAGTTTGTCATCGAGTTTGTGTATCTCGAAAGTCATATACTTGCGCTTGCGGTACTTCTCCCAAATGTCGTAAATGGGAAAATACAACAATATGTCGTTGTCGGGACGGCCTTGTTGCATGAAAGACTGGACACGGGTAATGTAGGCGTTCAAGGCATCCATATCCCTGAAAATGGTGTTGTTGGGATTCACTTGAATGGAAGCGTAGAACAGCCAGCCCGGCCAGGGAGCCTGCTGGGGCGTATAGGGCGTACCGTGATAGAACACACGATTGATGCCATTAACGAAAAGCAAGTCCATCTCGGGTTTAATCAAGGCCAGCGAAGTGCGGAAATGCTCGGTAAGCCAAGTCATGCTTTCACTCGAAGTGTAAGGCTTGCCAGCCACATGAGCGGCCGAAGAGGCATAGCGCAGCGTTGCCGATACCGCATCGTTGCGACGCATATTGTCGTCCACCCGCAGCAAGGGAATATCGAACTGTGTACAACCGAAAGATTCGCATTCGGGAATGTCCATGGCGGCATACAAATCGAGCAGATTGCCCGGCGAACCATGAGCCTGGTTGCGGGTTTTCACCCCATGCGAATGCGCCCACTGCGTCCAGGGTCGGGTAAAGTTATCCAGTAGCATATCGGAGATAGTCTGTCGGTAATCGCAAAGCAGCTTGCCGATGATGGTCGTATCACCCTGACCGGCCCATTCGGGCAGATAATCCAAGAAATCGTAGCCACGGCGGGCGCAGAATTCCGATAGGAAAGCCGGACTCCAATCAGCGCCGTACACCTCGTAGGAATCGTTGAAGAAGGTAGCGGGCCAAGGCTGGCCACTCTGGGCAAAGGCGACATCGAAACGTTCCAAATAATGCATCAACGACTCTTTCGACAGATGGTTCATCACATAGCCCTCACCACCGGGTGCGGCACGCTTTACCTTCTGCAAAGTCTTGCCCTCGTAGAGCGCATACAAAGTACCTTCAGTTGCTTTAGGCAGCGCCAGTTGTCCTTGTTGCACCCGCTCCAAAGGCCATTGTTCCCGCGTCCCGTCGGTCGATACAAAAACCAGGGCCTGCAGAACGCCCACGCTCCGTTGTTTCTTGTCCTGCACACTCAAATCGAGCGTTTTTTGTGTTGCATCCAAGGAATATACCTGCACGAACTGCTTGGTGGCTGCATCGTCTATGGTGATATTGGGACCGCCAAAAGGCCAGCCCGTACCGCCATTCATATCGATCTGCATGCCAAGACGTTGCGCTTCCTTCAGCACATGTCCGTACATCGACATCCATTCGGGCGACAAGTAAGGAATTTCCAACGAATCCTTGCCCTGCACTCCGTAGATGGGGGTAATCTCCACCGTTTCGATGCCGGCTTTCTTCAAACATTCCAGATTCCAACTAAGATTTTCCTTATCCACCGCCGAACCCAGCCACCACCAACGCGTACCGGGATGGTTTTCTATTTGGGGCTGCGGCCAATTTAATACGGGGTTTTCTTCGGCATAGGCCAAAACACTCAAGCTCAACAAAGCGAGCGACACTGCTGTTTTCAGTTTGGCAACTGTCATCTTCATGCACATTTCTTATTATTACATCTCACTTAGTAATCTGTAGAAAAACAACCTGCCTCAAAAAAACAATCTAAGGCAGGTCGTTATTTACAGCTCACTTAGCAGCAATCTTACTTAGAAGCCTTCATCAAGTGGGTACCGACTACAGGATTGTCCTTTTCCTGCGCTAGTGACACTGTTATCAGCACATCCTTTTGATTGTCTATCGGTCTGTCTCTGAATTCTATCGTAATATCGTTTCTAATCAGCATCAAATCCTCTTTTGTAATGTCTTTAGCCAATTTATGCACTTCAGTAAATCCTTCATCAGCCAATAACAGTCTGAGGCCGTGTACCTCTTGATGAGGTTCCAAAAAAACTACCTGAATATCCACTATCTATAAATGGGTTTGCTGAAAACAATCTGACATATACGATATCATTGAGTTCTGTGCCTGCAGGATGCCCTGGAAAATCACTGTCACTTGTAATGGTAATACCGCTGAATTCATTGATGGATGCGTTATTTCCGGTTTCCAAATAGGCATTAAATCCGTAATCGCCGTATTTTCCACAAAGGATTTTAAAATATTCTGCATTATAATTTTCCGTATAGTGTTCTGAACTGTGTCCTTGCCAGTAGATTGTATATATCGACTTTTCTTCGTCATAGGTGGCTTGAGACAAATCAGCGGAATTCATCTTGAAGAAACACGTTATGAAGCTGTTCGACAACTGATATTCGCTCCATATTGGGATTTCGTTTTTCTCTTTGCACGAAACGACACCCGACAAAAATATCAAAAGCAATACGACAAAACTAAAAATTCTTTTCATGGTTTTTCAAATTTAGAATTAGTACTTCACTTCTCGTTGGACAAAGGTAAAAAAAATTAACAAATGCCAAGATCATATATATATTTTGGGGCAATGCCATCTGTGGTTATTTTACAGATTACTTACCCCGAAGGTGCGCGTAACATCAATTATGCTAGCGAAGCCGTTTGTGCCAGCGCCAACTGCGCCTCGCTGCCGATGTCCATCCAAGAAGCATCGCTACAATCGATGGCGCTGATATCGTAGTGACGGGCCAGACGCAGATAGACATCCGTTATGGAGAACACGCCTTCTTCGCTCATCAACTCAAGCAAACGAGGCTGCACCACATGAATGCCCATAAAACCCAGCGGCTGCAAGCCTTCTTCCTGACGCGATATTTTCTGCTGCCCAGTACGCACATTCTGCCAAGCACACAGCTGCATCTTTCCGTTGAATAAGAAATAGCGGTCGCTTTGAATCCGGCGCACGGCCAGAGTAGCCAAAGCCTTACTGTCTTGCAATGCCCGCTCGACAAAAGCCTTCAAATTGAGATTGCTCAAGATATCGACGTTATGCACAAGAAAAGGACCGTCTTGCAAGAAGACAGCCATTTTCTTAAGACCGCCGCCCGTTTCGAGCAACTGTCCGCGTTCGTCCGAAATCTGCACATTTACTTGAGGGAAGGCCTGTACATAAGCATCCAGCGCCTGCTCCACCATCGAAGCGAAGGCATGCACATTCACCACAAAATCGTTGATACCGGCCTGGCGGATGCGGTCCATCACCCGATAGAGCATCGGACACCCCTGCACCTCCACCAAGGCTTTGGGTTTATGTTGCGTTATCTCACCCAAACGGGTTCCCAATCCGGCGGCAAACAATACAGCTTTCATTGATGATTATTTCGATGTGGCACTTAGTATTCTCACTATAACTGCACAAATGTACAAAGAAGTTGTTTTAAAACAGCTCCGGGAACTCCTTAAAACAACTTCTTATTGCCACTTCTAGGTTGTCATCAATAAGCCGGCAATGCTAATTGCTTCTTACCAAAGTAGCGGATTGATAAGCCTCATTGACAATGCTGATCATATACATACCGCCGACATAGTCTTCCAGATTGATTTCAAAAATCTCTTCGCTACCATCGGAAGTTTTGCTTTCCTTGAACATCAGCTTGCCGGCCATATCGTAAACGGCGATGGTTGTCTTGCCGGTCAGACCTTGCATCTGCAAGCTGAAGCTGTTGGCACTGACACCCGGCAATACATTGAAGGAAGCCGTAGGCAAATCGGTGAGGGGGGCATCCTGCAGCTGGAGCGCGCGGTCTTGCGATGCGCCACAACGGTTCACAGCCTTGACAGAGATTCTGCCCTCACCCGGGTACGGTATACTCAGCGACATGGTAGTGCCCTGCGAATCGTCCAGCGTCCAGTTGCCGGGCATTACCGTCCAGACATAGAAAGCGGCTGAAGGCACAGGCTTGATGGTATACAGATAGGTTCCCGCACTGACAATCAGGCTGTCACCAAAGATTTCTTCGGGCATCGCGGGCTTGTCACACACGTTCAAATGCAGATGAACGATACTGTCGGCACCGTTGACGGCCATCAGACTGTCGACAAAGAGGAAATCGCCCGACAAGGATTGTGCCGGCAAATCGAAACCATTAGCTTGATAGCCGTCGCCCAAACAAATAGAATCGTAAAGATGGACGAAAATGCTCTCCAAAGCCCGCAGACGATAGCTGAAATTCAGCTGATAATGCAGGGTGTCGGCGCGCGCCGCTGTATCGAGCAAACAGTATTGTAAACCATCCTGCCAATAATAGGCATCAGGCAAGAATACGTCGTTTCCCAGCTGCACGTTTTCCAACTGCAAACTATCCATATGGGCATCAATGTCATAGCCCAGCAGCAAAACTTGGTCGGAAGCGGGAAGATAGGACAAGCACAAAGAGCTGTCGTTCACCCATTTTTCTTCTAAGAATTGCCGTGTTGTCTGAACGGGCAGATTACGGCCATCGTCCATTAACAGCATCGTGTCTTTGAGTACCGAATCCGTTTGGGAAACGCTAAGCAAGTGCTTGTTTTCTACCTCTTTAAGCAATGTATAAAGTTCAATATCGGGCGCATATCCCTCAACTGTCCGGATACTGATATCCTGTAAACTGTCCGTCTGACACCAGTCATAACGCCACTGGCTGAACCACGGGCTCTCAGCCGTCATTTCCCTGTTTTCTTCCAAAACCTGCCCTGTCACGGTTTCCAGCGATGTCTTGGTCCAATTCCAGGTCAAGGGCAGCAACTGGCTGCCGGCGGCATCGTTATAGACTCTAAGCACCAGCGCACCGGTATCTTCGGGCAATACATACATGATTTTTGGAGCCGTCACAGAACGCAGGCTGAAAACTTGTGGATACATCACGTTGTTTTGCTTTTTGCTTTCGTCATAATAGCTGACAAAAGAGCCGTCAAGCGTGAAGCGCAGACTGTCACTTTCGTAAACAGAACGCTGCGGATACAAACTGAAAAGCAAGGCTTGCGATGTTTGCGGTTCCAGGCTCAACTGCTTGTCGGAAAACCAGCGAAAACGGTTTGTACAGTCTTGTCCAAAGGCATCTTGCACTCGAATTGCTGGCTGCTCGACATACAGACGCGCACTATCCTTGGGATTGTACAGATTCACCACAGCGTCTACCGAAGGCCAAGGCATGCTTATCGTCTGACGGTATTGCGCCCCGGTTGTGGTCAAGACGATGGATGTCGTATCGGCTAATACGGGCCATTGCGCCTGCGGTTGGGTCATGATTACCGTATCGACTTCGGACAAGGTTGGCTGCTCTTCTTGCAAAGCACTGAGCTTCACTTGCAGTTCCACATTGTCGATAACGAACTTGCCCTTATCGTTTTCTGCAGCCCAAGCATAGAAACGGAAAGTGACAGAAGAAGCTACTTCCTTGTCGAACTGACACTGATGATAGGCTAAAGTATTGGCTTCATCGGCCCAGACAAAGACGCAGTTGTCGAGCACACGCACAAGGGCTGATGTTCCACCAAAGGATAGAGGGAGCAAGCTTCCGTGATTATCGGCCGAAGAACTGAGCGCAAAAAGGCGCGGGCCGGTAGCCGTTCTGCCCAACTTGAAGCTGAACTTGGCTATTTGCAACGCATAGCCTTGGTCGGGTGTCAGTGTAAACTCGTAATATTGACTTTTATCCAAAGCTGAAAGGGCTTGTTCAAGGCTTAAATTGTCAAAATCAAGATGAGTGTTTACCGGCCAACCAGAGAAGCAGAATTGTTCTTTGGTAGAGGAGTTGTCGGAAAGACCATATAGACCGGCATCGCCGACTGCAGCGAATGAGGAAAACGTCAGGTGTTCACACTGAGGCGGCGCTGTCTGGTCCACGCGCCCACCCTGACCGGCGACAACATCATCAAAACCATATTTGACAATAACAAGGTCGTCTTCGCCAGCCCATGCAACAGGGCTACCCACGACGGTCAACAAAAACAAGGCACATAGCAAGTGCCTGAAAACAAGTGATTTCTTTTTCATGGTAAATAGTTTTAGAAGTAATATATGTGTTTTTCAGTGTGCAAAGCTACAATAGTCCGGTCGATAATGCAAAGAAATCAGATAATATTATTTACATTATATTAATTTTTAAAAGATATGCGATTAACATGGTCGTTAGCGGCAAAAAAAGAGAGTCTCAAGCGGTGAAGCTCAAGACTCTCGGTAAAACGGCGACTAC
>CAYRHC010000062.1:0-8518 GCA_964423935.1 uncultured Bacteroidales bacterium
AGGGGTCGTGAGAGCATGTTTGTGCAGCAGATGCGGGCGTTGGTTATGGACTCGGAGGAGACGCGCCGTCATTTTCCGAATATCTACAAGAAATGTTTGTCGTATGGCATAGACATCACCAAAGACTATATCCCCGTGGCTCCTGCGGCGCATTATCTATGCGGCGGTATCAAGGTCGATTTGAACGGGCAGAGTAGCATACGTCGTCTGTATGCCATAGGCGAATGTTCCTGCACGGGTCTGCACGGTGGTAACCGTTTGGCAAGCAACTCACTTATCGAGGCTGTGGTGTATGCCGATGCAGCTGCCAATCATTCTCTGTCGGTACTCGACCGCTACGATTTCAACGAGGATGTGCCTGAATGGAATGCCGAAGGCACCATCACCAACGAAGAACGTGTGCTTATTACGCAGAGCATGAAGGAAGTGAACCAGCTGATGGAGGCCTATGTGGGCATCGTTCGCAGCAATACCCGTCTGACGCGAGCCTGGAACCGTCTGGATATCCTTTACGAGGAGACCGAAGCGCTCTTCAAACGCAGCAAGGCCACGCGCGAACTCTGCGAATTGCGCAATATCATCAATGTGGGATATCTGATTACCCGTCAGGCCATGGAACGCAAGGAAAGCCGCGGTCTGCACTATACCATCGACTATCCGCCAAAAAGGGACTAGACTATGTCAACGATACTCTATCCCGATATCATCTTCGGCCCTATCCATTCAAGGCGTTTGGGCTGTTCTTTGGGCATTAACCTGCTGCCGCTGAAAAGAAAATTCTGCACCTTCGATTGTGTGTATTGCGAATGTGGTCTGGGCAAGATGTTCACCCGGAATCCCCTGCCCACAGCCGATGATATCCGTCAGGCTTTGCGCTCCAGATTGCAGTCTTTGCAGGCAGAAGGTATCCGTCCTGATGTGCTTACTTTCGCAGGTAATGGCGAACCCACCTTGCATCCCGATTTCCCGAAGATAGTGGATGTGGTGACAGCCTTGCGCGATGAGTTTTTCCCGCAGGCCAAGGTGTCTGTCCTGTCGAATGCCACGCAGATACATCGTCCCGAAATCAGGGAAGCGTTGCTCAAGGTCGACAACAATATCCTCAAGCTCGATTCTGCTTTCGATGACACCATGCGGCAGATGAACCGTCCCTGGAACCCCGACTATAACGTGGCCGATCTGGTGAAAAACCTGCAGGCCTTCCATTCGAAGCTGATTGTGCAGACCATGTTCTTGAAGGGCAGTTATCAAGGCAAGTCTTTCGATAACACCGCGCCCGCCGAAGTTCAAGCTTGGATAGAGAAGATGGCGGCCATCCGTCCCGCCTCGGTGATGATTTACAGTCTCGATCGCGAGGCTCCGGTAAAGACACTGGAAAAGATTCCTGTTGAAAAATTGCGTGAAATCGCTTCCTTGCTCGAAGCCCAGACGGGCATCAAAGCCTCGGTGGCCGGATAATCAGCGCACTAATTGGAACCGCTTTTCGTTAATTGAAGCCTCTCTCCTTTTTGATTTGCTCGTAGGCGGCATTGAGCTGTTGGAATTTTTCCTTGGCCTGTCGCTGCACATCCTCACCCAAGTGACTTACTTTGTCGGGATGGTACTTGACAGCCATTTTCCGATAGGCCTTCTTGATTTCGTCGATGCTGGCATCGGGACTGATTTCCAGTACCGTATAAGCGCTCGTGGCATCCTTGACGAACATGGCCTTAATCGATTCGAAGTCGGCGGCGGAAATGCCCAAATGGCTGGCTATGGTCTGCACTACCTGCAATTCGGCCTCACTGATGTTGCCATCGCTTTGGCTCAACCCGAAAAGGTAATGCAGTAGTTGTAGGCGCGAAGAGTGATCCATCATCATACGAATCTGTTGGCAGACGTGACGAAGGTCGATGTCCTGTTGTAGTATCTCGCGCAGAAGCAGTATGTATTGGGCAGCCTTTTCCTGTCCGAATTGCTGCTTGAAAAATTCCTTGACGTATTCCAGTTCGGAGCGTTTTACCGAAGGGTCGGCCTTCATGACCGCTGCCGACAACACCAGCAGGCTAATGCCGAAATCGCCTTCGTGGGTCTGCTGCCGTCTGTTTTCATCCTGGTAGGGACCTTGTCCCGTTGTATGGTAGATGACTTGGGTATTGTCGAAGAGTGAGCCTAGAAAAAAACCGACAATGCCCCCCAAGGGACCTCCTATGGCCCATCCGATAATGCCACCTATCCATTTGATTTTGCTCATATCTTTCCAAATTGTCTGCAAAGATAGTCCAAGTATGGCTAGAACCAACAAAAATTCGTTCCTTTGTCCTTTCTTTGGAATAGCTCCAAAAATCTCCGGGATTTGGCAGATAGGGCCGGATATTTGAGGACGGAAGTGTAACATTTTAAGCAGTTTGTTGTCTATATGGACGAATCGCTTGAACAGACAACTGGATGTACGCCGGAAGAACGTCTTTTGGTGGAGGCTTGCCTTCGTGGTGAGCGCTCTGCGCAGAAGCGTCTGTACGATGTATATGCTCGTCGGATGATGCCTATCTGCGTGCGTTACACCAACGATAGGGAAGCGGCTACCGATCTTTTGCACGATGCTTTTGTGAAGGTCTTCACCCATCTCTCCGATTTTAAATTCGAAGGTTCTTTCGATGGCTGGATGCGCAGGATTTTTGTCAATACTGCCCTTGGACAATTGCGCAAAGTTTCCGACCAGCCCTATATGGTCGATGTCGAGGAGGCGCGTGGGCTTTCGCAAAGCGATTATTCGGTTTTGGATTCCATGTCGGCCGAAGAAATCATGCAATGTATAGCCCGCTTGCCGGAAGTGTACCGCTCGGTGTTCAATATGTTTGCCATAGACGGCTATTCTCATCGCGAAATTGCAGAAAAGCTGCATATCAGCGAGACGGGTTCAAGGGTTTATTTTTTAAGGGCGCGCAAAATGTTGCAAGACATGTTGACGCACAGAAAGTAGAGCAATGACGGATAAAGATTTGAAGACATATTTTCAGCAACGTCTTGCGGGCATCCAAACCGATGATGTGCCTGCTTTCGAAGATTTGTTTGCAGCCGATGCTTTGGTATCGCAACCCAAGAAAAACAACTTGTGGCTGCGCTTTACCGCAGTGGCTTCGGCGGCTGCGGCTGCCGCCGTGGCTTTGTTGCTGATATTCAGACCGACCCCTCAGATGGAGGATGTGATGGTGGCCGAGGAAACCGAAACGATTCTTCAAGAAACCGAGCCACTGGCCTTGACCGAATCAGATGCGGAGGTGCTGGTCGCCGAGGCTCAACCGCTTGCTGCATCTGTCGTTGAGCCTGTTGAAGCCGAAATCGTTGAGCCTGTTGCAAAAGCTGCGGAAACAACAAATATAGTAGAAACCGAAGCAGTAACCGAAACTGCGGAAATGGGCGAAACAATGGTTACTGAACCAGCCTCAGTTGAGACAATCGCAGTCGAACCAACGTACGAACGCAGTATCGAACAAGCCTACGAACAGGCCCGTCACGAGAAAAAACAAGCAAGAACCGGCAGCCGTGCCTCTTATGGCCTGCGTTTCTCACACCAAAACGACTTGCTGGCTTCGGCTAACATGGATGCCGCTTCTTCCATGACACCGGTGAATTCCCTAACCAATCGCTATGGCATTTCTCCTTTGCGCAGCGCCCGTTCGAGAAACGATTGGAAAACACCGTCCAACCTCAGTGCCAGCCAGATAAGGTCGTATGCTCCCGTTTACCATTATCCCATCAGTTTGGGGCTGTCGGTGCAACTTCCTTTGACAAATAGACTTGCCATCCATTCGGGCTTGGATTACACTTGCCTTTTTGCACAGACCAATGGCAGCCGAGAAGATGCCTCTAGCTGGACCTTGAATCAAGTGCTGCATTATGTGGGTGTTCCTCTTGATTTGGTCTGGACTGCCCTGGATCGTAGTAACTGGCGTTTGTATACATCCTTGGGCGGTGGTTTGGAAAAGGCCCTCTGCGGTGTTCAGTATTCTACGGTATATACGCCCGACAACGAAAAACTTTCGTCTGAAACCACAACGCAGTCGGTTTATGGTGTACAGCCCTATGTTGCCGCCTCACTCGGTGTCGCCTATCGTCTGGCCTCCCGTTGGCAACTGTATTTGGAACCCGGTTTGCATTACTATTTTGATACCGATCAGCCGCTTAGCGTTCGCACCAAGAATCCTTTGATATTAAACTTCGGTGCTGGCATCCGCTTTGATATCTAACGTTCTAACCTTTTCGGTCATCATTTCATAACAGTTACTAAGAACAACGCTTGCGCAAAAAACTGTACCTTTGCGCCCTGTTATGAATAAGGAAAAAGTTCTTTCGTTTCTTTGGCAGCATTTTCTGCTTGTCATCTCCCTTCTGATAATGACGCTTGGCGTGGCTGTGTGTGTCCGTAGTGGGCTTGGATCAAGCGTTATATCAACTTTACCCTATGTTTTTGAATCGGCCGGCAAACAAGGTCTGAGTTTGCCAGCGCTATCCATAGGCGGTTATACCATCGTGATGAATGCGCTACTGGTACTGGGTCAGATAGCTGTTCTCGGACGTCGCTTTGAGCCAGTGCAGCTTTTTCAATTGCTAGTGGGTTTTGTCTTCGGTTCATTCATAGACTTGAACATGTATCTTACGCGCTGGTTAGTGCCTGGCAATCTGGTGGAAAAAGCGCTTGCCCAAATCGCTGGCTGTACCGTTCTCGGAAGCGGCATTGCCTTGGAAGTGCGTTGTGGCTCGGTTACCATGCCTGGCGAAGGTTTCCCGGTGGCTCTGAGTAAGGTTACCGGTATGGAGTTTTCCAAGATGAAAATCTGTGTCGATACATCGCTAGTCGCTTGCGCAGTGGTATTTTGCTATGTCTTTTTCGGCGCTTGGCAATGGCATATTGTGGGTGTGGGCACCTTGTTCGCCATGGTTTATGTGGGAATGGTGGTGCGTTTCGTGGGCAGGCATCTCTCTTGGTTCGACCGTTTGCTGCATCATAGGCCGGGCTTCCGTCGCTACGTCTATGGCTTGGCGAAATATTTGTTCAAAACAAGTTCTGATTCTTCACACTCTTCCCTATAGTCTCTCGAAAAACTTGGATTGCGCATATTTTTTTGTCAAAAAATTGGTGGCATTGATAAAAAGCAGTACCTTTGCCCCGCAAACGACGAAAAATTGCTCCGTTGTGTAATGGTAGCACTGCAGATTCTGGTTCTGCCTGTCTGGGTTCGAATCCTAGCGGAGCAACTTAAGGCTTCAATCGATATCGGTTGGAGCTTTTTTATTGACTATGAAAAGACTATTCTTCCTTTTGTTATTGGCGAATTTTGCCTTGATGGTTAGAGCCAATACCCCCGACTCGCTGGTCCGTCGCGATACAATGGTTATCGAGACCAACTTTGGAGTGATGAAAGCGGTGTTCCTCGATGAATCCCCGCGACATGTGGATTTGTACAAGGAACGCATCAAGATGGGGGCATTCGACGGGACGCTCTTTTTCCGTGTGGTGCCGGGCTTTATGATACAAGG
The DNA here is from genome assembly GCA_964423935.1 of uncultured Bacteroidales bacterium. Taxonomy (GTDB): domain Bacteria; phylum Bacteroidota; class Bacteroidia; order Bacteroidales; family UBA1402; genus UBA1757. The sequence goes on from CAYRHC010000062.1 coordinate 5,521, forward strand.
TGGTTCGGCCGATTCCCGTCATGCTGAACCAGGCAAGCGTGTGGGAATGGGCAGCACACAGTATTTGCTTGAACCCGAATTCAATAAAGATCATATCGCTGTGAAGGGTATGATAGCGGCACCGCGTCAACCAGACAATATCAATCCGGGAAAACTGTCGGATGCGAGTCAGTTTTTTATTGTACAAGGCAGTCCCTATCGCAGTGGCTATTTGGATACGCTGGAAATGGCCAAGAACATTCCGCTGAAGAATGCTTGGTGGAAACAGCACTATATGCCCGTTAAACCATCGATGGACAGCCTGAAACTTGTCAATCGCAAGGGATATGTGCAAAAGTACAAGGCTTATCGCGCCGAGATGGACACCTATCTGCACGCGCACCCAGATGCTTTGTTTTTTAGTTCCGAAGACCGGGCTATGTTGGTAGAACAAGGCGGTGAGCTGAATCTGAACGGCCAGTACACTTTCTTTGCCCGTGTGGTGGAGGGTTTGGAAGTGATAGACAAGATAGCTGCGCTGCCTTGCGACAAGAATGAGCGCCCTTTACGGGATGTGCGGATTATCTCTGTGCGTTTGAAATAGCGGCGGCTTGTTCAGCGCACAATTCACCATCGATGGCGGAACTGACGATGCCGCCGGCGTAGCCGGCGCCCTCGCCGCAAGGAAACAATCCTTCGTAACCCAACAAACTTAAACTTTCCCTGTCGCGCGGAATGCGGATGGGAGATGATGTGCGCGTTTCGGCTGCTATCAGTTGGGCCTCCTGGCTAAGGAATCCTTTCACGCTGCCGTTGAACAGCCGTAGTCCGCTTTGTAGCCGTTGCCTTATTTCAGCGGGCATCCAAGCGTGCAGGTCGGAGGATGTTATGCCTGCCACATAAGATGTGGATGGCAAATGCTGCGAATGACGGTTGTTGACAAAGTCGGTCATGGCCTGCGCGGGAGCTTTCAACCCATCCTGTACTTGCAGGTAGCATAGCCTTTCGTAAGCTTGTTGCAGGCGAAGCATCTGAATATAAGTCTTTTGCGTAGTCTCCAGTCCCTGCTCTTTTTCGTAGGAACGGATGAGCGCATTGTATTTGGGCAAATCTTCGGTTTGGATTTCTACCACCATGCCGGAATTGGCCCATTTCGACCCCCGGTTCGATGGGGACATACCATTGACCACCACAATGCCGTCTTTTTCTCCGGCAGGGACGATAAAACCTCCCGGGCACATGCAGAAGGAATAGACCCCGCGTCCGTCGACCTGACGCACAAAGCTGTACTCGGCGGCGGGCAGAAACTCGCCACGGCCTTGCGGACTATGGTACATCAGTTCATCGATGAGCTGTTGCGGGTGCTCCAAGCGTACGCCCATGGCCAGGCCCTTGGCCTCCAACGGAAGTTGCCTGCGGTCGAGCATCTCGTAGACATCGCGGGCGGAATGACCGGTGGCCAGAATGACGGGGCCTTCCCAGTGTGAGCCGTCTTCGCAAATAACACCCGTAATACGCTGGCCTTTGATAGTGAGTCCAGTCATCTTGGTTTGGAAATGCACCTCGCCGCCACTGGTGATAATTTGTTCTCTCATGTTGGCGATGATGCGCGGCAGTCGGTCTGTCCCGATGTGCGGGTGGGCATCGAGCAGAATATTGTCGTTGGCTCCGAATTGGTGAAAAATCTGCAGGATACGTCCGACATCACCCCGCTTTTTGCTGCGAGTGTAGAGTTTTCCATCGGAGTAGGCGCCGGCACCGCCTTCGCCGTAGCAGTAGTTGGATTCGGGGTTGATATGCTGGAGTCGGATGGCTGAGGCCAGGTCGCGTTTGCGCTCGCTCACGTTCTTGCCTCTTTCCAGTACAATGGGTCGGCACCCCAGCTCAATAAGATGCAACGCAGCAAAAAGCCCTGCCGGCCCGGCACCGACAACAATGACATTCTTGCCGTGAGCAACATCCGGATAGTGGATGCACCGTATGTCGAGGAACGTAGGCTCTTCGTTGACAAAAACGCGCACCTGCAACTGCATGAATACGATTCGCTGGCGAGCATCAATGGAACGTTTGAGTATCCTGACAGCGGTTATTTCGTTGGCATTCAGCCCTTTTTCCTGGCAGATATACGATCTGAGCAAGGACTCATCGGCGGCAATTTGCGGCAAGACGCGTAGATTGTATTCCTGTACCATGGTATAATTTTATCCGAACAATAGACGGAAGGCTTCGTCGACCTTCTGGACCTGTACTATCTGAATGTTGAAATGTTTGAAATCGATGCTGCCTTTGGCGAAATAGGGTACCACGATGCGCTCGAACCCCAGCTTCTGAGCCTCCATAATGCGTTGTTCGATGCGGTTGACAGGACGGATTTCGCCTGCCAGACCCACTTCGCCGGCAAGGCAGGTGTTTTTGTCGATGGCCATGTCGAGGTTGGAAGACAAGATGGCGGCCAGCACCGACAGGTCGATGGCGGGGTCGTTTACCTTGATGCCGCCGGCAATGTTCAGAAAGACATCTTTTTGGGCAATCTTGAAGCCGGCCCGCTTTTCCAACACAGCCAACAGCATGTTCAGTCGGCGCACTTCGAACCCGGTGGTGGAACGCTGGGCAACACCATAGGCTGCTGTGCTCACCAGAGCTTGGGTCTCAATCATAAACGGCCGTATGCCTTCGATGGCAGCCGCGATAGAAACACCGCTCAAGCCAAGATGCTGTTGGGTGAGCAGCAACTCCGAAGGGTTACTGACTTCGCGCAGACCTTCGCGCCGCATTTCGTACATGCCTATTTCGGCGATGCTGCCGAAACGGTTTTTCACCGAACGCAGCAAGCGGTAGACAAAATGAGAGTCTCCTTCGAATATCAGTACGGTATCCACAATGTGTTCCAATACTTTAGGACCGGCGATGCTGCCTTCTTTGTTGATATGCCCGATAAGAATGACGGGCAAGTCGCGGGTTTTGGCAATGCGTAGCAGGGCGGCGGCGCATTCGCGAACCTGGGTTACGCTGCCCGGCG
>CAYRHC010000063.1:0-8308 GCA_964423935.1 uncultured Bacteroidales bacterium
GTGGGCGGTTTGTACGGCGACGGTAATCTTACTTTCGTGGACGGCTACCGCGAGCTGAACATCACCAACTACGGTACCGACTACTACAACCTGAACAACCAGCTTACCTACGAACAATACATGATGCTCACCGACCGTGAGCGTGCTTATTTCGAGCTGCAATATGTGTCCAATGTGGCACACGTCTACGAATTCTACGAATGTGTCCATGCCGATTATTACGGCGGAATCTATTATAGAAAGGGCCAGAAGCTGCCCGTATCCGTCTTTGAGGCGCTGGGTCTGACTGCCGATGAACAGTCGCACTGGGTGTCGTCGTCGAAGAACTTTGACCAGGGCGACAAGATTTCGCAAGACGAATATAATTTGATGGATGATGCCGAGCAGGCCAACTGGGATTTGTTCGGTTTCTGTACCCTGTATGCCGGCCGTATGATCAACACCATACAGCGCGCCGATTTCTGCGGTGTGTTCGGCAGCCGTATCGTTATGCGTGGCGCGCGCGACCGTGTGCCCACCACCGTCGACTACACCTACTACACCATCAACCGTGTGGACGAGGTTTCGCTCAACCAGATGTCCGACCCCAAGAATCCTACCGACGCCAGCCAGAACCACGGCAACTACTTCGGTATCTATTCGGTGGTGAACTATCTGGGTGCCCTTACTTCGGATGTCGAGTTCGAGAGCGAACGCTATACCGACAATACCGATGCCAGCTATGCTGCCGACGGCAGTAGCTACTACGATTGGAAGAGCGCCAACTTGAACAACCGTAAGCGTAACAACGGTACCAGCCGCAACGAGGTGGCCCTGGCTTCGGGTGTATGGCTCGAAATTGTAGACAAGTCGTCAGAAACGGCCGGTGAAAAGATTTACGGCCCCATCACCGGTGTGGTACAATTGAACTTGATTAACGTAGCTACCGGCGAAGGTGGCGGTTATGTATATGCCAAGAATATCCACGGTGTCAAGACCAAGCTCTCGCTTAAGCAGGTAACGCTGACGGCTGCCAACCAAGGTGCCGTTTCGTACAAGGAGTTCTCTTATGCCGATGCCGTTCAGGCCGACCACATGCAGACTTCGGGCAACTTCGTGAACAGCCTCAAGCGCATTGTCGACGACTGCTATCCCGAAAACAACGCTTATGTGGGCAGCGGTGCCGCTCCCGCCCATTATTGGTATGTGCGTGGCGACTTCTACGTTTACGAACAGAACATCTCGGCCTACACCGGCTCGTCGCAGGCTTATGCCGAGTCTATCACCATTCCGCTTACCATTACGGCCGAAGCTCAGGGCCGTCTGCGTCTGGAAAGTGTCAACGAGAACCTTTACGCCTACTGGAACGACAGCTACGATATCGACAAGTATCAGAGTCCGCTCGATGCCAACGCCATTATTGTGCAAGGTGTCACCTACCAGAAGAACGACCCCATTTCGTACTGGACCTATTCGCGCCTGACCGACGAGGAAAAACTGCTCTTCACCGATGTCACCTATGTCTGCTCCAAGGCTGTTTCCTACAATGGCAAGGACTACGCCAAGGGTGCCGTGCTGCTGCCTTCGGAATATGCCGCCCTGCCCACCGACCAGTATGTTTGCGAATACGACTTTATAGAGGGTGACAATGTCTATGCCGAGGGTACGGTGCTGACGCAGGCCCAGTGGGAGGCGCTCGGTGCTTCCAACCAGGACAAGTGCGCTACGGTGCAGTCGTTCTTCAACATCTCCAACGCCATGTCGCACGACGACGGCTTCCTGCTCACCTTCGACTGGGATAACCCCGACATCTGGAACGACTATTACCAGCATGCCGCTACTGCCAGTGATGCCGACCAGCAAGTGGTGCGCAAGTCTGTTTACGATACCTACGATGCCACTACCAAGGCCGCTTACGTAACGGCTCCTTCGCTCAAGAGCACCACCACTTCGGTGATGGGGCAGTTGCAGTACACGCAGGGTGACCTTATCGAGAAGGAAATCTACGACTATCAGGCTCAGGTAACCACCGACCTGGCTACCAACGGCTTGACGGATACGCGTACCGGCCAGGCCAGCTTCGAAAAGGCTTGGGTGGTTAAACAGTCTTGCAAGTTCAGCGATAACGGCAACGACTACAATTATGTGGAAGGCGCTTGCATCTCCGATACCGAATATCAGGCCTTCAGTGCTATGGGCAAGGCTTACTTTACGCAAGGTATGCTCTGTACCAAGACCTATCAGCGCGGTGAAGACGAATATTACCTGCGCGGCTCGGTGCTGACCCTTGCCGACTACAACACGCTCTTGGCCGAAGATGCCGAAGTGGCCGACCATTTCAGCGATCCGTACATTTGTACCAAGGACGGTGCTTGGGGCGGTAGCCTGTTTGTACAGACCAACAATTACCCGGCTCTGAAGTACGCCAACCTGACGGCCGCCGAGCGCCAGAACTTCACCTACAACTACGATGCTCTCGACTTGATGTCGGAAAACTTCAATGCCAGCGACATCCTGCATTATCAGGGTGGGGTAGGCAACTATGCCAATGCGGGCAAAGCCATCGCCAACCAGAACAACTATGCCGAAGAGGAGGCCATCGACTACACCGCCCGCTACGAAGGTGAGGACATGACCGCCGACAACTGCCTGGCCGAAGATGTACTTGTTACCCGCGACGGCAACCAGCTGATGACCAATATGCTCAAGCAGGGCGATATCCTTAAGAATACCGCTTACGAAAGCCTTACCAACGAGCAGTTCAAGTTTACGCCTATCACCGCCAGCGGTACCGACGATGACGACAAGATATTCTATGTGGTGAAGGAAGGTTTCCAGACGGGCGACAACTATTACACCGTGGGCAACCAGATTACCGAGGTTATCTACCAAGGCATGACCAGTAGCAACAAGGAGAAGGTGGCTTTGATATCGCGCAGCAGTCTGCCCAACTATCCTACGGGTAGCGATACCAAGAACTACTACTTCTGTACGCGCAAGTACACGGCCATATCGCCTCATACCGACATCAACGGTGTCAGCTATGGCGTGGGCGACGAAGTGCAGGTAGGCATCATCATCTCGGCCGACCATTACAATACGCTGAAGAACGAACAGAAGAACTTTGAAATAGACGGTAAGATTCCGACCTCGCTCACGACGCTTTATGTATCGCGCGAAGTGGACATCAACCAGCTGTCGCAAGACAAGATTGTTACCGTTATCTATTGGTACGAATACATTGAAAGTGACGAAACGGGTATGTCGTACGAAACCATCCGCGAGCGTCATATCGTGAACATCCGTATCCATTTCGAGAGCGGTGTGCCCACCATCGGTGAGTTGCTGCCGCCAAGTACGGTGCTGCCTTCGACAGCCGTGGGTCTGAATACGCCTACCATCGAAGAGGGTGCTTACGAACTGCTGGGTGGCGGTTGGGAAATGTACTCGAACGAGGCCGATGCCTACGCCCACAAGAACGGTGCCGAGTATGTGAACCGCAATACGCCCATGTACTGGTATCAGGACGGTTACTATGTGGCCTACTACGCCAAGTCTTATCTGGGCAAGACCTACTCTAACCCCGTACAGTTCTCGGTGGCCAACTATCACCGTATGTCGGATGTGATGAGCAATACGCACACCGAGACGCTCGAAGACAACTCCACGGTTATGGTCAACGACTATATGTATCTGAACGATGCCATCAAGGCGGGCAAGCGTGCGCCCAAGGTCTACATCAAGGACAATGTCGATATGGAGGCTTTCGCCAGCTTCTTCAACAAGACTTTGACCGAAGAGAACCTTGACTTGGTACGCGGCGGTTCGGGTATCGACTTTATCCTTGCGGGCGATGTTGCCCTTAGCGGCAGCTGGACCTCGCTGGGCGACGACAGCCAGTGCTTCGAAGGTAACTTCCATGGCGACGGTCATGCTTTGACCGGTCTCGACCATTCGCTCTTCGGCAATCTTTGCGGTAAGGTCTACAACTTGGGTGTGACCGGTTCGTTCAGTTCGGCCGGTATTGCCGACCAGGGTAGCGGCAGCGTGAAGAACTGCTGGATTTACACCACCAACACTGCCGCCAAGGCTGTGAATGCCGTTTTGGGTACGCCTTCGCACAGTAATGCTCAAGAACCTCAGATTATCAACTGCTACTATAACGAAACTGCCGACTACAGCAATCCTGTCAGCACCCACGGCACTGCCAAGGCTATGCCGATGCGGGCTTATCTGGACGGTCAGGTGGCCTTCCTGCTCAACGGCTTCTATCTGGAAAAACGTTATCAGGACAGCAAGAACCTGACAGCCGGACAGCAATATCGCTACTGGCCGCTGGAGAAACTGGATAGCAAGATAGCGATGGCCAGCACCGCCTATTACGAAGACGATGTGGAAACCTATGTGGAAGAGCGTTATCAGTATCCCGACTTCATCTATGCCGACGGTACTATTCCTTTGACGACCGATGTGCGCCACAATATGAACGAAACCTATTCGCCGGTTTATCCCGACGACTACATCTACTTTGGCCAGAGCCTGAGCTACAATATCGTAACGGGTGGTGGCAAGTCGGATGAATATCCTCATGCCGTGGCCCGCACCACCGACAAGAAACTGCTCCGCACCGATGCTGCCGACACGCGTGTTTACCGTGCGCCGGGCTACTACCAGAGCAAGCGGATGTCTACCGTTTACTTCAACGGCCATGCCGCCTTTGTGGATGATTATGTGCTGACACCTGTTGCCGATGGCGGTATCTATGCCGCTGCCGATACGATGGATGTTTACAAGACTTTGACAGCCATCGACTTTACCGGTCACGGCGATGCTTCTTGGCAGAAGGGTTGGAACGACGGCCTGTTCTATACGCCGCTGCTCGACTTCGAAGGTGTGTACTCCTTCCAGACCGACGGTATAACGCGCAACCTGCTGGTTTACATCAATCCGGCCGATGGCGATGCTTCTTCGGCCGACAGCCGCACCGACGCTGCACTGGCCACGTTCTCGAAAGACCCCGCCTACGACGATTACTATCAGGGCGACGGCTACCGTTCGGTAAGCAAGAACGAAATTGAAGTGATGGGCCACGTGGTACACAACAACGGCGGCAACTACATCGCCTACAGCGACCACTTCCTGGTGGACAAGAACGACTTCAACGCGCCCATTGCCTACAGCTTCGATACCGACAAGCGCATGTGGTACCAGCGTGAGCCCGACAAGTTCATCACCTCGATGACCCAAGGTTGGGAAAGCGTCAGCCTGCCCTTCGAAGTGGAACTGCTCAGCACCAATCAAAAGGGTGAACTTACGCACTTCTACGGAGACAGCAACAAGGGCCACGAATACTGGTTGCGTGCCTACGCCGACGCTACCGAGGATGCCGGCGCTTCGCCCGTGAGCTACACGGTGAACATGAACCGTCCCGCCAGCCAGAGCGGCGCGTCCAAGACGGCCTCCAGCACCTTCCTCTGGGATTACTACTACGAGGGTACGACCAGTGCCGGCGACAACACCGACGACAATACCGACGCTTACCAGCGACAGTACTACCAGAATGCCCGCGACTACGATGGTTACGCTTACCAGCAGGCCGCCACACCTTATTTGGTGGGCTTCCCGGGCAGCAACTACTACGAGTTCGATTTGAGCGGCAGCTTCATTGCCCAGAATTCGGGCAGCGGAACGCCCGCCCAGCTGAACCGCCAGACCATCAGTTTTGTTTCGCAGACGGGTATCAGCATAGCCGTGAGCGACGACGAAACCAACGAGGCTGCTGTGGCCGCTTCGGGTTATGCCTTCAAGCCCAACTACCTGAACCGTGAACTGCCCGTAAGTACGGGTCTGGAAGCTTATTATGTGATGAACGACGAGGCTTCGGCCTTTGTACAGACCACGGCCTCTATGACCCTTGCCCAGCGCAGCCTGTTGCCGTTCCGTTGCTACTTTGCCGCAGCCCAAACTGCTGGCCAGGGCGGGAGCGCTCCGGCCTTGCGCAGCGCTCCCGACAAGCTGCTTATCGGCAACTCCGACGCTGAACCCGCTCCGCAACCCGACCTGTCGGGCCTGCACGTGTGGACCAAGCGTGGCCGCATCTGCATAAGCAACGCTACCGAAAACGAACTGACCCTGCCCATTTACAGCGGCACGGGCGTACTGGTAACCAAAGTGACCTTGCAGCCCATGGAGCAGCAGACCGTGCCGGTTGGCAGCCGAGGCCTGTATCTGGTGGGTACAACCAAAGTGATAGTAAGATAATGAGATTATCTATATGAAGAAAACTGCGAAAACTATGCATATTGCGATAAGATATAAATCGGCTAAACTCTTGGCCGCTCTTGCCTTGCTTCTGACTTCTCCGCTGGCCCTGGCCCAAACCAGCAGCGAGGATGCCGGGTATGTGATTTATTCCGGTAGTGTTTATTTGGGAGACAACAGTACAACTGCGATTGACACTTTCAACCCATCCACTTGTCTTTGGACAGGTTCTTCGGGAAGTACTTGGAAGAACAGTGCGGGGTATTATCTGCAGTATAGCAATGGATTGGCGTTGACTGACAATTCCAACGACGCAACGAACTTTACGGTGGGTAATTCGGAAAGTGGTACGAATGGGCAGACTCTTTATTATCCGTCGGGTTGGCGTTCTTATTATATCCGTTACAGCAGTGGATGGAGTACATCTCGCAACACCCAAGGACGCATTCTTTTTGCCGTTACCAAAGAATACTATGCACCCAGTTCTACTGAGCCTACCATAACGGCCACCGACGGCACACTGTTCGAAAGTTTGGGTAGCAAAAGTTTTGGCTATACCGCTGCCCAATACCGCCCTGCCTATTACAACTATAAGTTCTATAATGGTGCGAGCCACTATTGCCTCACCGAGGCCAGCAATTCCACCGCGTCGGCTCCTGGCAACGAGACCTTTACCTACACATGGTCGCTGCTCAATGCAGACGGTACGGCCTATACGGGTACGAATGTCAGCCTGGGCTCAGACGGTACGGTAACCTACGTCAGTGCCTTCGATGCATACACGACGCTTACGCTGCGCCTGAAGGCCCAAAGTGCCAGCACCAGTTTTACCAAAGACCAGAGCATCAGCTTTAAGGCCGCTACCCGTGTGGTGTACGACAATACTGTGCTGCCCGAGATTCAGTCTGACGACAACAGCAGCCGTTTGGTGCTGCCCGCCTTTTCTGTGGTGGATGCCAATGGCAAGGTGCTGAGCGGCAAAAGCATTAGCTACAGCAGCGACGACAACTCGTGCGTTTACACCGTTGTTGACGGCCGTGTGGTGCTGAGTCAAACGTATGGGAATCCCAATTGCAAAATGACGGCTTCTTTTGCCGGCGACGATGACTATATGGCCAGCTCGGTGGACTACAGGTTTCTCTTCTACGACCAGGACGCTCTCGACAATGTTGTGGTGGCTCCCGATATTGCCGTTACGCCCGCTGCGGTCACGCTCGACCTGGGACAAAGCCGGACTTTCCAAATCCCGGCTTCCATTACCGTGCAGATTAGTTCTTGTGAAGCATGTTCTGTCTTTGAATTTGAGGCTGGCAAGTTGTATTATCGTCCCGCCGACAACAAGATTTACCCCACGCCTCCAGCGACCAGCTCCACTTCCGAGACCCGCGCCTTGGAATCCGTCACTTGGGACTATGGCGGCGGCGACAGCTATTTCAGCACCAATATTACGGACAACAGCCTGAAGCTGAGCCGCAACACGCTCAAGGCGGCCGACGACCTCAACTACACTTTGAAGGCTACGGCCGTGTATGCCGGCTCGGTTAGTAGGACGGCAATGGCCACCGTGCAGATTCCCTTCTCGTATTCGAATCTGTCGGCCATTTATCCCAGTACAACTGCCTATACGATGGGCAACGGCGAAACGGTCGCTTTGGCTTATACCTACGATTTGGCGGACGGTAGCGGCCGGCCCTTTATCGATATTACTTACACCACCTCCGATAGTGGCGTTGCCAAGGTAGATGCCAACGGCAACATCACGGGTGTGGAGCAAGGCACTGCCACCATCACCATTCAAAGCAAGAACCAGGATGGCAGCGACGGTCCATCGGCCACGGTAACGGTGACGGTAAGTGCCGGCAGCGGCACGGAGAGCGACCCCTTCCGCATTGTCAGTGTCGATGGTTTGAACAAACTCAACAGCAACAAGAGCAGCTACTTTGTGGTGGCTGCCGATTTCGATGCCTCTTCGTTTACCACCGCTGTGAGTGACTTTACCGGCACTTTCGATGGCAATTTTAAGGTAATCAGCGGTTTGACGCAACCTTTGTTCGCGTCGCTCAGCGGC
>CAYRHC010000064.1:0-8266 GCA_964423935.1 uncultured Bacteroidales bacterium
CCGGGCAGAAAGCGGCAATGATGCCAATAGAACACTAAGGCACAATGCCAGCATAGGCAGGTGAAGTCTTATCTTGCTCATATGCCGGTTTTTACGAAGTTACTTAAGATATTTGTCCAGCCAGCCGAAGAAGGCCCTTTGCCAGAGGATGGCGTTCTGAGGCTTGGTTATCCAATGGTTCTCATCGGGGAATACCAACAGTTGGGCATCGATGCCACGCAGTTTAGCGGCATTGAAAGCCGACATACCCTGCGAAGCCAGAATGCGGTAGTCCTTTTCTCCGTGGATGCATAGGATAGGCGTATCCCATTTGTCAACGAAAAGGTGGGGCGAAGTTGCATAGGTACGCTGAGCGACAGCATTCTTGGTATCCCAGTAAGGACCGCCGATATCCCAATTGGCAAACCAGAGTTCTTCGGTTTCAAGGTATTGCTGTTGGATATTGAAAATGCCGCTGTGGGCGATAAAGGCTTTGAAACGCTTGTTGTGATGACCGGCCAGCCAATAGACCGAGAAGCCACCGTATGAAGCTCCCACACAACCCAGATGTTCGCTGTCCACGTAAGGTTCTTTGCTGACAGCATCAATAGCCGTCAGATAATCCTGCATGTTCTGGCCGCCGTAGTCACCGCTGATTTGTTCCAGCCATTCCTGGCCGAAGCCGGGCAAGCCATGACGGTTGGGAGCAACGACGATATAGCCTTGGGCAGCCATCAGCTGCAAGTTCCAGCGGAAAGACCAAAACTGGCTGACGGCCGATTGCGGACCACCCTGGCAATAGAGCAAAGTGGGATACTGCTTGTTGGGATCGAAATGCGGCGGATAAACCACCCAGGTGAGCATATCCTTGTTGTCGGTGGTGCGTATCCAACGTTCTTCCACGCGGCCCACTGTCAACTGATTGAAAATATGGTCGTTCTCGTGTGTAAGAACCTGCATTTCGCCGCTGGCGATATCAACGCGCACCACTTCGTTGGGATGCGAGAGCGAATGGCGCGTGGCCAACAGACAGCCATCGGCAGGCAAAGCATTCTCGAAATCGTAGTCACCACGGGTAATCTGACGGATTTTGCCATCGGACAGCTGCAACTCATAAACATGGGTACGGGCATGCCATACGCTCACAAAGTAGATATATTGCTCATCGGCAGACCAGGCCAGACTGGAGGCCTCTTGATCGAAGTCGGCCGTATAATCACGAATCTCACCGCTTTGGCTGTCGTACACCATCAAGCGGTTCTTGTCCGATTCATAGCCCTCGCGCTCCATACTGGAAAAGGCGATATAACGGCCCGACGGAGAATAGACTGGATTGGTATCATAGCCCATCATACCTTCGGTCAGGTTGTCGCAACTGCCATCGGCAAGATGATAGAGAAAAATGTCGGAATTGGTGGAAAGGCTGTAAGCCATGCCCGTCTTCTTGCGACAAGTGTAGGCCACGGTCTTGCCGTCGGGCGACCAGGCCAGTTGCTCGATGCCGCCGAAAGGCTTCATGGGCGATTCGTAGAGCGTACCTTCGAGCAGGTCGCGCACATTGGCCAGCTTGCCCTTGTTGAAATCGGCCACGAATGGATGAGGAATGCTCGTCTGCCATTCGTCCCAATGTTTGTACATCAAGTCGTTGATAACCAGACCAGAGCTCAGTGGCAAATCGGGATAAAGTTCGGCCGTTGTGGGGCCATTGGGCACTTGCGACACGAAGAGCAACTTGCTTTCATCGGGCGAAAAGGCATAAGCATCGATACCGCCTTCGTAAGCGGTGAGACAACGAGCCTGGCTACCATCGGCCTGCATGCTCCAAAGTTGCATCTTGCCGTCTTTGGACGATAGATAATAAATCTTGCTGCCGTCCTTGGACCAAGTGGCCTGGTACTCCGCCTTGGCGGTATGCGTCAAAGCCTTGGAGGTGCCGGTGGCGATATCCAAAAGATAAAGTTCACGGTTGGATGCGTTCTTTTCTACGCTGTAATAGCTGACGCCATAGACGGCCTTTTTCCCGTCGGGTGACACCTGCACATCGGAAAGACGGCCCATTTTCCACAAGACCTCGGGTGTCATCAGGTCGCTGGAGAGCGTCACGTCTGCCTTGCCGATATACTCGTCGGCGGGCTGTTTTGCCTGGTTGTGGCAAGAAGACATCATCATCAGTGCCATAGTCAGAATCAATAGTTTTTTAGTCATATCTTCAGTAGTTGTTTTGATAATTCAATCTGCCAAAAATAGTAAATATTCGGCAAATAAGTGAGAGGATTTGAAATGGTTCTAAGTGAGATGTAAAAACAAACAGCCTTCCCTGAAATATCATCGGGGAAAGCTGTAGGTTCGTTATCAAACTTGCCCGCAAGAAGCGGACTGTAAATACCTGGTTATCTGATGCGCTGGTAAGCACGCACCTTGCGTTCATCCTTAAGGATGGCATTCATGGCCAAAAAATCAAGTATCAAGGCCACCAGTGGCAAGGCGCAACCGAAATGCAGGCCGAAATCGGCATCCAGACGTGATTTGGTGGTAAATAGCATCACCAGGAACACCACATAGAATCCCAGCAACGCCACCAGATTAAAAACGCAGAAACGCACTTGGGTAAAGCGTTTCTTAAAAAAGAATATCGATACGAAAGCGCTCAAGGCACAGACAGCCAAAATGACACCCAAGGCCCAGAATCCAATAGTGTCACCCTTGCCCACCGTGGTCTTGACGGCGAAAGCCCCATAGCTGTACACGGCATCTTGGGTAAAGAAACTGCCCCAAGGCATCCGCAGCGCAGCCCCAAGGGCGATCGAGCAAAGTAGCAGGTAGAGCGTCTGGATACGTTGTATCATTATTTTTTCTTGTCTGTCAGAGGATTACGATAATAAATCTTACCCTCGATGTATTCTTGGGTAGCAATCAGTGTCGGTTTTGGCAACTTTTCGTAAAAGCGGGAAATTTCAATCTGTTCACGGTTCTCGAAAACTTCTTCCAGGTTGTCGGCATAGGGAGCGAATTCCTGCAGCTTCTTTTCGAGTTCAGATTTGAGTTCAACGCTAATCTGGTTGGCTCTCTTGGAAATGACAGCTACTGCTTCGTAAACATTTTCATCGCCTACCATAACGCTGATGTCGCGGGTAATAGTATTGGTAGGAGCCTGCGTTTTCTTGTAATCCATAAATCGTTATCTGTTTAGTTACTTGTTTTCTTTATTATTGTCCTTCAAAGCCTTCTGCGCATGGTCGAACATACGTTTGGCCTCACGCTGGTATTTGCTCTCGGGATATTCGGTATTGAAACTGTAATACTCGTCAATCATACGACGGTAACGCTCCGGCTGCATGGCTTCGACACTCTCTTGCGCGTAAGTGTAACGTGACTTGAGTATCATAAAGGCGAAGTCCACACGATATTTAGAGCTTGGAAAATCGTTCAAGGCGTTATTGGCCGTAATGATGCACGATTCGTAATTGTTGCCCATATAATTGCCCAAATTATAATAGAGCTCGCAGTTCAACAGCGCCTTGTAGGCCAACTTTTCCATCAGAATATCCAACATTTCCTCTACCTGCGGACGATATTGGCTGTTGGGATAATATTCCAGAAAAACCGAAAGCTCGTCCATGGCCTGCACCGTGCCTTCTTGCGACAAACGAGGGTCCGGAGAATCATCGAAAGCGGACTTACCGGACATAAAGCGGCATTCTTCGGCGAAGATCCCCTTGGGATATGTCTTGTAGTAAATCTGGTACTGATTGGTAGCCGAATAGTAATCTTTGCTGCGATAATAGGCGTTGGCCAGCATATATAGCGTCTGCTCTGCCCTTTCGGTACCCTTGTAGATAGCCTTCAGTTCTTCGAGCAATTCGATGGTCCTGCCGTATTTACCTTGCTCGTAATACTCGTTTGCCTTCTGCCATTTAGCCTCATAGTCATCGCTCTTGAGGAGTTTGTAGTATTCTCCGCAAGAGGTTAAGCAACAGACAATCAGCAAGATAATGCAAATTCTGGTTTTCATTCCGACAAGTCCGAAAAAGCGTGCAAATATAGTCCTGATTTTCAACAAATACAAGCCCTTGACTTGATTTTACAGATTACTTAGAAAGAATATACATCCTTGGTATTCAGGAGTTGGTGCTTGTTGTAGAGCAGGACGCGGATACAGTCGCTCAATTTGTCGGGTGCCAGAATAATCTTGGCATGGTCGCCATCGGCAAAAGCATACATATATTCGATGCCGACACCGTTTTCAGCCAGAATGGCCAGTGCCTTGTTCAGTTCGCCCGGCGTATTGGGTGTCTGCAAACAAAGCACATCGGTGAGTGACAGCGCAAAACCCTTTTCTTTCAGCAAGTTGCTGGCTTTTTCCGGATCAGACACCACCATACGCATCATACCGAAATCGGAACTTTCGGCTATGGTGAAGGCGGACAGATTGATGTTGGCCTCGCCCAATATGCGGGTCAGTTCGCTGACGCGGCCCGACTTGTTTTCCAGAAACACGGACAATTGTTTGATGATATTCATAGCAGCAGCATTAGGAGTTCAACGATTTTCGTAGACATTGCGCTTGTCGGTGACACGACGGGCTTTGCCTTCGCTACGCGGGATGGAATTGGGCTCTACCAACTTGATATCGGCCGAGATGCCAAGCACGCTCTGTATGCGCGAAGCGATACGTTTCTTGAGTTCAAGCATACGACTCATGTTGTCGCTGAAGAACTCGGGACGCATTTCAACGTGAATCTCGAAGGTGTCGGTGTTGTTCACACGGTCCACGTAAAGATGGTAGTGCGGAGCGGTTTCGGCAAATTCGAGCAGCACGCTTTCGATTTGCGTGGGGAAAACATTGACACCACGGATAATAAGCATATCGTCGCTGCGTCCCATAATCTTTTCCATACGCACATTGGTGCGACCACATTCGCAAGGCTCGTAAACCAGCCGGGTAAGGTCTTTGGTCCGGTAGCGCAGCAGCGGCATTCCCTCTTTGGTGATGGTGGTGAACACCAATTCACCCACCTGTCCGGGCTGCACAGGCTGCAAAGTTTCCGGATCGATGATTTCGGGCAGGAAATGATCTTCGTTGATATGCATGCCCTTTTGGCACTGGCAGTTATAGGCAACACCAGGACCTATCACCTCAGTAAGTCCATAGATATCGTAGGCCTTGATATGCAGTTTTTCTTCTATTTCGCGACGCATTTCTTCCGTCCAAGGTTCAGCACCGAAGAAGCCGACACGAAGCTTGAGCTTGTCCTGCAGATTCTTCTTGTAAATGCTCTCGGCCAGATATAGCGCGTATGAGGGCGTACAGCACAACACTGTCGAGCCGAAATCGGTCATCAGCTGTATTTGTTTTTCAGTGTTGCCGGAAGACATGGGGATGACCGAAGCGCCGATGCGTTCCGCACCGTTATGGGCGCCCAAACCGCCGGTGAAAAGGCCATAACCGAACGAAATATGGAAAATATCCTTGTTGTCACAGCCGCCGGCCGTAAAGGTTCTGGCCAACACTTCCGACCAGGTGCCCAAGTCTTTGCGTGTATAACCGGCGACAACCGGCTTACCCGTAGTACCGGAAGATGCGTGCATACGCACAATCTCCGACATGGGCGAGGCGAAAAGCCCGAAAGGATATTGGTCGCGAAGGTCGGTCTTTACCGTAAAAGGAAGTTTCACGATATCGTCCAGGGTTTGTATATCTTCGGGCATAACGCCCATTTCCTGCATTTTCTTGCGATAGAACGGCGTGTTGGCATAGACTCTTTCTACTGTCGTTCTCAGTCGTTTACCTTGTAAGTCCCGCATCTCGTCGCGGCTCATACATTCGTAACTCTTGTTCCAGATCATGGTTATCAACATCTTTCAAAAAACAAAGGGCAAAGATATATTCTTTATCCCAAAACTCCTACTTTTGCAAGTTCAAATAGAGAGAAAAACATGTTCAAACTACACTCCGCCTACCAGCCTACCGGCGACCAGCCACAGGCTATCAAATCGCTGGTAGAAGGCCTTCGGCAAGGGCAACGCGCCCAGACGCTGCTGGGCGTTACCGGTTCGGGCAAGACCTTTACCATAGCCAATGTAGTGGAACAGATACAGAAGCCGACCCTGGTGCTAAGCCACAACAAGACCTTGGCAGCACAACTCTATAACGAATTCAAGGCTTTTTTCCCGGACAATGCCGTGGAATACTTTGTTTCCTATTACGACTACTACCAGCCAGAAGCCTATATACCCACCACCAACACCTACATCGAGAAAGACCTTTCCATCAATATGGAAATCGAGAAACTGCGACTGTCGGCCACGTCCGCTCTGCTCTCAGGCCGTAAGGACGTGCTGGTGGTATCATCCGTTTCCTGTCTGTTCGGCATGGGCAGCCCAGTAGATTTCAGCGAGAACACTATCCATATACACCGCGGACAGAAAATCAGCCGCAATGTTTTTCTACGACAGTTGGTAGACAGCCTTTATTCGCGCAACGACGTCAACTTTACACGCTCGTGTTTCCGAGTTAAAGGTGACCATGTGGACATCTACCTTTCCTATGCCGACAAGGCGCTTCGCGTGGAATTCTGGGGAGATGAAATCGATGGAATCGAGGAAATAGACCCCATTGACTGCGGCCGTCTGGGACGTTTCGAAGCCTACGACATCTACCCTGCCAACCTGTTCGTCACCAGCAAGGAAAGGACGCAATTGGCCATCCGCCAAATTCAGGATGACTTGGTAAAACAGGTGGATTTCTTCAAGAGCTGCGGCAAGTTTCTGGAAGCCAAGCGGCTGGAAGACCGCGTCAGCTATGACTTGGAAATGATACGCGAACTCGGTCATTGTTCGGGCATCGAGAACTATTCCCGCTATTTCGACGGACGCGAAGCAGGCACCCGACCCTACTGCCTGATGGATTTCTTTCCCAAAGATTTTCTGCTGGTCATCGACGAGAGCCATGTGACGGTGCCGCAGATTCACGCCATGTGGGGCGGCGACCATGCCCGCAAGAGCAACCTGGTGGAATACGGATTCCGCCTGCCTGCCGCCATGGACAACCGCCCGCTAACCTTCGATGAATTCGAGGCTTTGTGCCATCAGACCATCTATGTCAGTGCCACTCCGGCCGATTACGAGCTGCAACAGTCCGAAGGTGTCATTGTAGAACAACTTATACGCCCCACCGGGCTGCTCGATCCGCCCATCGAGGTTCGTCCCAGTGAAAACCAGATTGACGACCTGATGGAAGAAATTCGCCAGTGCAGCGAACGCGATGAACGCGTGCTGGTGACCACGCTGACCAAACGCATGGCCGAAGAACTTTCCACCTATCTTACCAATAACGGCGTGCTCTGCGAGTACATTCATTCCGACATCGACACGCTGGAACGGGTGGAAATTATGGAAAACCTACGGGCCGGGCTCTTCGACGTGCTGGTTGGTGTCAATCTGCTGCGCGAAGGTCTGGACCTGCCCGAAGTGTCACTGGTGGCCATCATCGATGCCGACAAGGAAGGTTTCTTGCGCAACCGGCGCTCGCTTACGCAGACCGCCGGCCGCGCCGCCCGCCACTTGAACGGCAAGGTCATCTTCTACGCCGACACCATTACTGAAAGCATGAGGCTCACCATGGACGAGACAGCCCGCCGCCGCGCCATACAAATGGCCTACAACCAAGAGCACAACATCACGCCACGAGCCGTGGGCAAACAGTCACAAAACACCCTGGCCAAAAGCGAGAGCGGCGGGCGCAACGATACCGCTTACCCAAAAGCCGTGCAACCGGCCATGGCGCTCAACGACGGCAGGCAGGCCGTTAGCACGCCCCGCCTGCAAGACCCTGTACTCGAACATATGGGTGCCGCCGATTTGGAAAAAGTCATCGCCAACACCAAGCGTTTAATGTACGCAGCCTCCAAGAAGATGAACTTCATGGAGGCCGCGCAGTATCGTGACGAACTTTTCAAGCTCGAAGACCGGCTGAAAGAACTAAAACCGGACGCCTAGACTCATAGCGATGTTTTGTTGCCGCATCCGTGTCAGCGAAGCCGTATTGTACATCACCCCATTCTCGTCAGTACGGGTATTGTTGTAGAAAGGATAGTTATAGACCTTACGCTGATGATACTGGTAAGCAAAGTCGAAATACCAGGATCCAAATTTCAGTCCAAGTCCCAAAGAGTAGACATCGCTACCCTTCGAAGTGGGGATGAAATAATATGGCGAAAGCGAAGGAACATACACATTTTGGTATTCAGCAATCACTTCTTGCTTTACCGGGCTGTCCAAATGGGCA
>CAYRHC010000065.1:0-8136 GCA_964423935.1 uncultured Bacteroidales bacterium
CTTGCCGTAGGTGCTGGTGCTGGACAAATCTATCGAATACTCCTTGGTGCCGGGCTCGGCGCTGAACAGGTTGCCCAGGCTGTTTTCCGCACCATAAGTGTTCACTATCGAGATGATGTCGCTGCTGTTGCAAACATCCCAGATGACGATGGTGGGCTTGGGACACCAAACGGGCAACACGCTGCCTACACGGTGAATGTAGCCGTTGCTGGCGGCAATGTCGGAACGGACAAATTTGCAGGAGTCTTCGCTGCCGGCGTTGATGATGCTGACACCCTCCAGCGTCCGGACGGTGATGATTTCGTTCTTCAAGCCGCTGTCAATCACTTTGGTTTCACCTTCGCTGGCTGCATTTGTCAGCTCTGCCTTGGTGGTGGCACCCGGCAGAATGTGGTAGGATATGTAGCGGAAAAGCAGGCTGCTGCTGTCGGTGGGCTGGGCATCGGCCTTGGCGCTCTCGTCCTTGTCGCGCAGGTAGTTGCTCAAGTCGTCGAGGCTGAAGATGTTATGTTCGTTGTAGCACTGGTCGGTAACGGCCAGCACCGTGTAGCGAATCTGGTTCACCACGTAGGAACCGTCTCTTTGAGGCACAGTGTCGGACGAGAGCTGGAGCATGTCGTCCAGACCGCATTGCTTGATGGCCTCCACGAAAATCTTGTATTCGCCGCTGATTTCCATCTTGTCGAGAACGGTCTCCACCAGCGGAATCATAACGCTGCCTATTTCGTATATGCGGCCGTTCACCGTCTGGCGGTCCATGTCTTTTAACATGGCCTGGTTGTTGATATAAACGTGCAAGGTGTCCTGATACGTGCTGTTGGCGCGCACTTCATCGTCCACATCGTTGTCGACATAGCCGTAACTCAAGCTCAGGTAGTTGCCGAAAACCGTCGGTGTGCTGATGCTGCCTTCGGTAAGACACTGGATAAAGGATGCTTCGTTGATGCTGCCCTCTATCATGTGTGTCTGGATAATCTGACGTGCATAGAGCGAGTCGAGTTCCTTGAACGAGCTGATGTGGCGCTCGTCCATAAAGGCTTGCATGGCCTCATTGTTGGGCGCGAACAAGGTGATGGTGGTGCTGGCGTCGTTCAGCGCATTGTAATAGTCGGCTGCCTTGAGGAAGTCCAGGAAGAGGCTGAAGTCTTCGCTGTGCTTCTCCAGGTAGGCGGTATTGGTAATCTTGGTGTTGTCGCCATCGTCCAGCACGAACATCTGGCCCATATAGGGATCCTGACAGGCGGCAAGGCCAAGCACCAAAATCAGCGTGGATAATATATACTTTTTCATACGCTAGCTATTTGATTATTCGTAATACGGATTCTGCACCAGCAAGGGGTTGACTTCCAGTTCGTCCTCCCAAATGGGCAGGTAAAGGGCATTGTTGTCGGAAAGCACCGAGAGCAACCAGCTACTGCTGGCCGACTGGTTGAAGTCGAGCAGTCGCGAAATGATAAGCTCGGTCTTGTACTTGTAGTTGTCGCGGCGACCCATACGCAGCATGTCGTACCAAGCCTTGCCTTCGCCGGCAAGTTCGGTGGCGCGCTCGTTGAGCAGGAGCGTGAGCATATCCAGTTCGCTGGCCGTTGTCAAGTCGATATCGTCTTCCACCTTGGCCAAATTGGAGCGGCTGCGCAATTTGTCCATCTCAACGGCGGCTTCCTGGTAGCGTCCTTGCATAATCAGGGCTTCGGCTTTCATCAGCACAACTTCGCCCACACGGTAAAGAATGAAGTTGACATCGAAGTGCTCGGAGGTGCGCTTCTCGGTGAGCACCTCTGACCCGATGTATTTCCAGCAATAGCCCGTAGTGGCCACCGCGTAGTTGTCGCGACAGTAGAAACCGCCGTACATGCTGCGCACGGCTTCCGTCATCCTGGTTTGCGTATAGGTGTATTCATCCACGAAAAGCTCGGTCATCTTTTGCGTGTAGGCATAGACGCGGCGGCTGTCCGCATCGCTGAAAAGCACCGGCAAATCGCAAAGCTGCTCTTCGTCTTCGTCCCATTGCAGCTCCAAAATGGATTCGTTGCTGTTGCCAGGGTTGAAGATGGAGAACCAGGCGCTGTGCGTGGGGCTGGTCAGCAACTTGGGCGCATACGATGAAGAGGACAACAGAATGGAGTCGCAGTAACGCTCGGCTGTGCTGTAGTCTTCGTCCCACAGGCAAACATCGGCCATCAGAGCGTAGAGCGCCCATTTGGTGGCGCGGCCCTTGTTCTCCCAAGTCTTGTTGTAATACTCCTTGGCGGCACCCGAAGCCAAAGCTGTGGTGATGTCCTGACGAATCTGGGCTACGACCTCCGCTTCGGACGATTGCTTAACCAGATAGCTCTGCGAGTCATCTTCGTAAGGCAGCAGAATCAGCGGCACATCTTTCCAGTTGCGAACCAGATAGAAATAGCTGAGGGCGCGCAGGAAATAGGCTTCGGCCTTGTGGGCGTTCAGCATGTTGCGGTCGTAGGTTTCGTCGTTGGACAATACTTTTTCGGCGTTTTTCAGCACGCCGTTGGCCACGTTGATAACTGTATAGAACGAACCCCAACTGGCCAATTCTTCGCTGGTTTCCTTGACGCGGAACTCCTGCAGGGCTGAATAGGAACTACGGCTGAACAATTGTCCGGCACGCAGCTCGCCGTAGGGGATAAGCTTGGTGTCCACCATCTCGCGGTAGTAGTAATAACAGCCGTTGAGCATGGCTTCCACTTCTTCCTTGTTTTCCCAATAATAATCGCTCACCTGCTCGTTCTGCGGATAGACCTCCAGCCACTGGGTGCAGGAGCTGAGCGCTGATGTAAGTCCTACGGTAAGGAGGACGGCATAAAAGATATTCTTGAATGTTTTCATAGTGGATCCTCCTTAGAAATTAATGGTGATACCAGCCGACACACGTTTGCTGGGAGGCGTTTGGGCCGTATCCTTGGCGATGTCGGTAACATTCGACGGCAAAGTCACTTCGGGGTCTTGACCGGTGTAGTTGGTCCAGGTGAGCAGGTCGTAACCGGTAACGAATACGTTGGCACTGCTCAAGTGCAGCTTACGGCAGAAATCCTTGGGCAACTGGTAGCTCAGCGAAATGCTTTTCAGACGAAGGAAGGAGCAGTCTTCCACAAAGCGGTCGCTACCCAGGTAGTTCAAGCCGTATTTCCAAAGGGCGCGTGGAATGTCGGTATCATCGCCGGGGCTGCGCCAACGCTTCAGCACGGCGGTACTTTGGTTGTCGGTACCGTACATGGCTTCGCTGTTCATACGTGCCTGGTTGATGATTTTCTGCCCCAGACGATAATGCAGGAAAGTGCTCAGCGTGAACTGCTTGTACTTGACATTGAAACCGCCGCCACCCGTTACGATGGGGTTGGAGTTGCCGATGTACACGATATCGCTCTCGTTGATGACACCGTCGTGGTTGATGTCCTCGTATTTGGCATCGCCGGGGAAGCAGGTGTAGCTGCCGTTCTTCATCACAATAGCCTCGCCGTCGATGTTGGTCATGATGTTGCCTTCGGCGTCGCGGGCGTAGGTCTCGTCGGTGGTGTCATACACGCCCAGATAACGGTAGCCGAAGAAACTACCCACCGGTGCGCCCTCGATAATGCGTTGGGCGTAACTGCCGTTCGAAAGCGAGTAGCTCGATTCGGGCAGGTTGCTCGGCAATTTCTCGATACGGTTGATGTTGCGGGCGATGTTGTAGTTGAGCGCCACTCTCCAGTCTTTGTTCTGCAGGACGGTATAGTCGATGCGGAACTCCCAGCCGGTGTTGCTCATCTCGCCCGAGTTGTAGTAGGCGATGGTGTTGCCCTTGTTGTTATAACCCGTGCTGGTGGGAATGCTAACCTTCTTTTGCAAAAGGTCGCTTACATATTTATAATAGATATCAAAAGTGGTGGTCAGGCGGTCTTCGAAGAAACCGGCATCGAAACCGGCATCGTATTCGCTGGCGGTCTGCCACTTGAGGTTGTTCAGCTGAACGGAAACAGGCACGATGGCGGCATTGTCCATATAGCCGGTGCCAAGGGCGGAGTAGGTACCCATATAGGGGGCCGTTCCCGAAGGAGCGCTACCGCTCTCACCATAGCTGGCACGCAGTTTCAGGCTGCTGAGCCAGTCCCAGTTTTGCAGGAACCATTCTTCTTTCATGTGCCAGGCCAGACCCACAGAGGGGAAGATACCCCAACGGTTGCTGCGGCCCAAGGATGATTTGCCTTCGAAGTTCACCGTACCGGAAAGCACGTAGCGGTTGAGCAGGGTGTAGTTCAATCCGCCGATACCGCTTACAGAACGCACCTCGGAATTACCCGAACCACGGCTTTCCAAAGCACCGTTGGTAGAGGGATCGGAAGCGTGCTGCGAGGCCACGCCGTAGATGGTGTTGGTGTAGTTGCTGCTCTGGCTGTCGCTGGTGCGCCAAATGCCGGTAAGTACCAGATTGTGGTGGTTCTCCCAGTTTTTGCGGTAGATGAACTTGTTCTCGGTCTGCAGGGCCAGGTTGTCGGTGTAAGCATCGGTACTGCGGTTGGCATAACTGTTGTCTACTGAAACACCCGTCGCGCTCTGCGGCAGGAAAGCCCTGTTCTTGATGGTCTTGAACTTCATCGACACGTAAGCGGTGTAGGTGAATCCCGGCAGAATGTCGTAGTTGACGCGGAAATTCATCTTTTCTTCCTGCTGCTTGCTGTTGTTGTAGCTGTCCTTGGCCATGGCAATGGGATGGAAGTTGCGGCTGCCCGTAAAGGCACCCTGGAATTCTTCGGCATTCTGGCGGTTGAAGTAACGGCTGGTAGGCTCCAGGGTTGTGTCGTCTATCCAGTAAGGACTCTTGTTCGGCATCTTGAGCATGGCCTCCGAGCGCACGTTGGTGGTCCAGGGCGATTGCTTGTTGGTTTCGGCGAACGAGAAGTCGGCATCCACACGCAGCTTGTCGCTGAAGTGGTAGGCAATGTTGAACGAAGTGGAGAAACGTCCCATATTGGTACCGATGGTGGTACCGTCTTCGTCGGCATAGGAAAGGCTGAAACGGTAGGTGGCCTTTTCACCGCCGCCGCTCATGGAGAAGTTGTTGTCGAAAGTATAGGCATTCTGAACCACTTCCGAGAGCCAGTCGGTGTCGGTGTTGTATTCGTTGAAGTAACGCCAGTCTTTGTTGAAGTTGATTTCCGGCGTATCGTAGAGCAAGTCGAGCAGGTTGGCGCTGTTGGCCACACCCTTGGCGTTGGCTGTGTTCCAGATGGCATCCTGAATGTAGGCCACATATTCCTTACCGTCCAGCATGGGGATGGATTCGGGTTCGTACTTGCCGGTGAATTTCGACGAGAAGGTGAAGCGGGGCTTGCCCTTGCTACCGGTTTTGGTGGTGATAAGCAATACACCATTGGCACCGGCCGTACCGTAGATGGCGGTAGAAGCGGCATCCTTCAGTACTTCGATGCTCTCGATGTCATAGGGCGAGAGGTTAAGCATGGCTGCGTAGTCGTCGTTGTTGGCCGTCGAGAAGTCGAAGCTGTCGTCGATGTCGGTCGAGTAGGGCACACCGTTGATGACGATGAGCGGGTCGGCACTGGTGTTCAGCGTGGCGGTACCGCGGATACGGATGGAACTGCGGGCACCGGGGTCGCCTCCCGAGAGAATGTCCACACCGGCCAGACGGCCCTGCAGGGCTTCTTCTACCGAGGTGACAGGCGTAAAGGCCACAATGTCGTTCATCTGGATACGCTCGGTAGCGGCGGTCTGTTCACGGATGGTGATACCCATTTCGCTCTTCACTTCGCGTTTTTTCGAAATCACCACATCGCCCAAGGCTTGAGCGTCTTCCTGCATCACCACATCCAAAGTGGTCTGGCCCGTGTAGGGAATACTCTGGGTTTTCATACCGATGTAGGAGAAGACCAGCGTCAACTGGCCCTTCCCTTCGGGAATGCGCAGGCTGAATTCGCCGTTGTAGTTCGATACCGTGCCCTCAACCATACGGTTTTGGCTGTTGTTGACAGAGATGTTCACACCGATGGCGATAGATTTCTTGCCATCGAACATTTCGTAGACATGGCCGGTCAATATCTTTTGTGCTGAGGCCGAAAAGCTGATGCTAAGCACAGCTATAAGTGCAAAAATTATCTTTTTCATACGCATCAGAACATTCCGTTGATAAATTGAACACAGGCATCTTCGAAAACGAAGGGCAGATAGTGGTAGTCTGCGCAGAACTCGATTTCCTTGGCACAGTCTTGCAGCAGCTTTACCGTCAGACGGTCGCCCTTGTCGGTAATGACAGCCTTCACGGAGTTGTAGCTAACCTTGCTGGTGACGGGGTCGATAATTTCTTCCGAGTTGAGCGTGGTCATGCCTTTGGACGTGTCTTCGTTCCATCCGACATAGGGATAGTTGCTGACACCGGCCGTGGCATAGGGAATAAAGTATTGCTTGAGATAAACCTGCATGAGCGAGTCGTTGTCTACCGTGCAGCAGGTGAAAATATCGGAACCCTCCACATAAGAGGCTTCATCGAAATACAGACCGGGAATGCTGTCCTTGATGGCTGCGAAAACCGCCTCGTTGGTGGGTACAAGCGCTATCTGCATTTCACCGTCCTGAATGAAGTTGAGCTTGGCATCGTTGTACATGCCGGCCATATTCAACAGGTTGGCAAAACCGTAGTAAGGCACCTCGGCGTTGGTGATGTTGTTCTTCATCAGCCCTTGGAACGACTTGTAGATGGTCTTTTCGGGGCTGCTGGGCATCAGGTCGCCATCGTAGGAATAAGCTTTGCCGTTGCTCCAGTTGCCATCGTCGGTATACGAGGGAAGGCTGTGGAAGGAAGCGAAGATTTCGTCTTCGGTTTTGGCCACGGGGTAAATAAGCTGATTGTAGGCGAAACTGTTGCAGATCTTGCCGTCCTTGAGATAAATATAGAAGGTGTAGTCGGGCGAGAAGGTGCGGAATACCTGTATCCCGCTGGCGAGACTGTCAAGCTCGCTGGCCGAACCGGTGCAGTTGGCCAGGTCGATGTAGTGGGCGTAGGCGTTGTTGCTCTTTTCGCCGCTGCTTACTTCCTTGTTGCCTTCAATGGCGATGAAGGTACGCCCGGCCTGGTTCACTTGGCGATAACCGGCCGCCTTGAACTGGTCGTCGTTGGCCAGCAGGGCGATAAAGCGTGCGTTCGTGTCGTAGAGGGTGCTTTCCATCGTGCCGAGGCCGGCCAGCATTTCCAAGAAGAAAGCATAGTACCTGTACTGATAGGCGGGACCGGTAACGGCTGCGAACATGGCAGGCACGGCCAGTTCTTCGCAACCGTAGAACAGGCCGTTCTGGCAAAGAATGCGGTACTTTTCAGGCACCTTGTCCAAATCGAGGCTGATAACCGAACCATAGCTGTTCACCACATCGCCCCGTTTGATTTCTTCGGGGAAGGCAATGTCGCCGTCATAGTTCTTGCCGTCGTCGCTCTTGCCTTTGTAGACGCAGTTGAAGAGCAACTTCTGGATGGATTCGCCGCTCACCATATCCAAAGAGGCGTAGCCGCCCTTGCCCCAGTAATCTTGGAAGAATTTGTCCAAGGCATCGTTGGTAGGCGCAAAGATGGTGTAGCCCACCGACGAAAGCGTACTCAGCTGGGAATAGTCGAGCGCAGGCCATTCGCAGGCAATCTGCGGCATGGGATCGTAGAAAAGGTGCTCGTACAGACGTTCGCCGTTGCCGTATTCCAGCGTCAGCGAAGCGTTGTAGGCAAAATATTCGTACTTCTTGTACAGACTGAGGAACTTGCTGAAACTGCTGTCGTTCTTCATCTCGGCATAGAGCGTGTTCACGGGTTCCAGCACATGGTCGATGGCGTGCACGTAGCCGTTGCTGGTAATCTGGTTGCCGTTGGTCACGGCAGCGCCGGCCACGTTATAACCGATGCCCGTGGGGTTCCACTCTGTATCGGGGAAGAAGTAACGGTAGTTTTCTTCGGCATTTATCTGTTTGGTATTGAAATAGTTCTCGGAGAAAACCGGCAGAAAACGTTCGTGATGATAAATGGTGACATCCTGTTTGATGGTCTGGTAGTACTCGGTGGTGTTGGCATCCTTGCTCTTGGTACGGTGCTTGTAGTACATACCCGCATTGACGCGTTTTTCATCGTCAGACACATCGTCTCCTTCC
>CAYRHC010000066.1:0-8084 GCA_964423935.1 uncultured Bacteroidales bacterium
TGTCGCAATCCTGGTGCTGATGCTCGCAGCCTTGAGCTTTGTCGCAATCTTGGTGCTGATGCTCGCAGCTTTGAGCTTTGCCGCATTTGTCGCAGATACCGAACTTATAGACGCAAAGGCTCTTGTAGGTTTCACCGGGACGAAGCACAACGGAGGGGAAGCCGGGTTTGTTGGGGCTGTCGGGGAAATGCTGGGTTTCCAGACAAATGCCGGCGCGCTTGTTGTAAACCACACCATGCTTGCCGGTAAGCGTACCGTTCAAGAAATTGCCCGTATATACCTGAACACCGGGTTCGCAAGTATAGAACTCAAGCGTACGGCCCGTGGAGGGATCGGCCAATTTACCGGCCAATTCCTTGGGGCATTTGGTGTTGAGCACCCAGTTGTGGTCGTAACCGCCGGCCAGTTGCAGCTGTTCGAAATCACTGTCGATACGTTCACCAATGCGGCAGGGACGACGGAAATCCATGGGCGTATTCTCAACGCAGGCCAGTTCGCCGGTGGGAATGAAGATGTTGTTCACAGGCGTGTAGGCATCGGCGTTCAGATAAAGCTTGTGGTCGAGTACAGATTGAGCATCGCCGCTCAAATTAAAATAAGAATGGTTGGTCAAGTTCACCACCGTAGGCTTGTCGGTAGTAGCTTCGTAAGCGATAACCAAAGCATTGCAGTCGGTGAGCTTATAGGTAGCTTTCACATTCAAAGTGCCGGGGAAACCCATCTCGCCGTCGGCAGCCGTGTAGCTCACCACCAATTCCTGGTCGCTCAGCTGCTCGATGTCGAACATGCAATACTGGAAACCCTTCTTACCACCGTGCAAGCTGTTGGTACCGTCGTTGACAGAAACCTGATAGTTGACACCGTCGATGGCAAACTGGCCCTTGTCGATACGGTTGCCGTAACGGCCAATGAGGGCGCCAAAGTCGGTGGCATTGTCCAGATAAGGCTGTATATGGTCGAAGCCCAGCACGATATCGGCAAACTTGCCATTTTTGTCGGGAGTTGCGATGGAAACGATGCGGGCACCGTAGTTCATCATCGTAATTTCAATGCCATTGGCATTCTTGAGGATGTAAAGGTCGTTGGCCTTGCCATCGATTTCGGTCTGGAAATCGGCACGGTTCAACTTGGCCTTAGGAGCATCGTAGGTCTTGGCACAGGAAGCCAGCAGGATGCAGGCCAAAAGGCTGGAAAAGATGACTTTAGCTTTCATATGTGTCGTTATTTAGGTTGTTTGCCAATGTAAGCAAGGATACCGCCGTCCACATAAAGGACGTGGCCATTGACAGCGTCAGATGCGTGAGAAGCCAGGAAAACGGCGGGGCCACCCAGTTCTTCGGGTTGCAGCCAGCGTCCGGCAGGAGTCTTGGCGCAAATGAAGCTATCGAAAGGATGACGTGAGCCATCGGGCTGCTTTTCGCGCAGAGGAGCCGTTTGAGGAGTTGCGATGTAACCCGGGCCGATACCGTTGCACTGGATGTTGTATTCTCCGTATTCAGAGCAGATGTTGCGGGTCAGCATCTTCAGACCACCCTTGGCGGCAGCGTAGGCGGAAACCGTTTCGCGGCCCAGTTCGGACATCATCGAGCAGATATTGATAATCTTGCCTTCGCGACGCTCCATCATTTCGGGCAGTACAGCCGACGATACAATAAACGGACCCACCAAGTCGATATCGATAACCTGCTGGAACTCTGCGCGTTTCATTTCGTGCATAGGAATACGTTTGATAATACCGGCGTTGTTGACCAAGATATCAATCTGACCCACTTCCTTGTGAATCTTCTCTACGAGAGCCTTGACATCGTCTTCTTTGGTTACGTCGCAAACGTAGCCGTGAACGTTCTCAATACCGGCTTCCTTGTAAGAAGCGAGACCCTTGTTGACGAGATCCTGGTTGATATCATTGAAAACAATGTTCTTGATGCCGGCTTTGACGAAAGCCTTGGCAATATTGAATCCGATACCGTAAGATGCGCCTGTAATCCAGGCATTTTTCCCTTCGAGAGAGAACATGTTCAAATCGCTCATAATTGTATGGTTTTGATTGTAAATTTTATTGTGACAGACCTTTGTTTACAGATTACTTAAGGTCGGTTATCTTGGAGAAGTCCTGGTCGCCGTAGTCGAGGTTTTCGCCGCCCATGCCCCAAATAAAGGTGTAGTTACTGGTGGCGGCAGCACTGTGGATAGACCATTCGGGCGAAAGCACGGCCTGGTCGCCTTTCATCCAGATGTGGCGAGTTTCTTCCACTTCGCCCATAAAATGGCAGACAGCCTGTTCTTCGGGCACCTCAAAATAGAAATAGGCCTCCATACGACGGCTGTGTACATGTGCGGGCATGGTGTTCCAAACAGAACCGGGAGCCAACTCGGTCATACCCATCTGCAGCTGGCAGGTAGGCAAAACAGATTGAACTATCAAGCGGTTGATGACGCGGTCGTTACTGCCTTCGAGGCTACCCAGATGAAGCACGTCGGCTTCGGCCTTGGTCACCTTACGGTCTGGATAAGTGCAATGCGCGTTGGTGGAGTTGAAATAGAACTTGGCAGGATGGACCGGATCTTTGCTTTCGAAGAAAACGTCCTTGTCTCCCCTACCCAAATACAGCGCTTGCTTGTAGTCGAGTTCGAAGCTTTCATCACCATGACGTACAATGCCGGCACCGCCTACGTTGAAGATGCCCAGTTCGCGACGGGTCAGAAAATAAGGAGCTTTCAGCGGGTCGATGGCCTCCAGTTTCAAGGTTTCGGCCACGGGCATGGCACCACCCACTATCATACGGTCGTACATGGAATACACCATATTAACCTCGTCGGCAGCGAAAACTCTTTCGATGAGGAAATCTTTTCTGATACGTTGCGTGTCATAGGCTTTGGCATCTGCAGGATGCGCAGCATAACGGACTTCATAATTGGTTTTCATATCAATATGTTTTTTTAGAGTTGATTTTAATAGTTCTTAGGCATATTCTACCAAAATCTTGCAAATGTAAAGAATACCGAGCGGAGAACAAAATAAGTTCCGCTTTTTTTCGTGGCCGGTTAAACCATCCGACGGACCTCGTGTCAAAAGGTCGTTTACAAGAAAACCTCCAAAGAGTTCCTTATGAAGAAATCATTTTCCGTCCTTATGCTTGCGCTGTGCAGCCTACTTGCCACATCCGCCAACTACAGCATCCAGTCCAAAGTGCTCGACAAGAAAAACGAGGCCAGCATCGAGTTGGCCACCATCAGGTTGCTGGCCGCCAGGGATTCCAGTTACGTAACGGGCAGCACCAGCAACCAGGACGGAAGTTTCATACTCAAGAACGTTCCTAACGGCAACTATATCCTCGAAGTGAAATATTTGGGTTACGACCATTATTACCAAAATCTTCAGGTAAAGGACAAAGCCTTGATTCTGCGTCCCGTGTTGATGGAAGAGACCGTCCAGAACCTCAGCGCCGTTTCGGTATCGGGTTCGGCCGCGCAGATGCTGGTCAAGGTTGATACCATCGAGTTTAACGCGGCTGCTTTCAAGACAACCGAGAACGATGTGGTGGAAGACTTGCTCAAACGCTTGCCGGGCGTGGAAGTGAGCGATGGCAGCATCACGGTGAACGGCGAAAAAATAACCCGCGTCAAAGTGGACGGCAAGAAGTTCTTCGACGGCGATATCGAAATGACCACCAAGAACCTGACAGCTGATATGGTTGACAAAGTGCAGGTTATCGATGAAAAATCGGATATGGCCAAGCTGACCGGCTTCGAAGACGACGAGAGCGAACGCATTATCAACATCACATTGAAGAAGAACCGCAAGCGAGGCGTTTTCGGCAATGTCAAGGCAGGTGCCGGCACCAACCTGACGGGACAGCCACTCAACGAGGAAGAACTTCGTTACGATGCCAATGCTTTTGTCAATTTTATGCTGGGTGAATCGCAGACCGCCCTGGTAGCGGGCAGCAACAACACCAACAGTGCGCGCAGCAGCCGCGGACGAGGCGACGGAGGTGGCGGAGGCGGCATCACCACCACGCACAACATCGGTATCAACAACAACACACAAGTGAACGAAAACCTCATTTTGGGCGGCGACATGTCGTACAACCGTTCCAACAACTACTCCAAATCGGAAAGCACCCGCGACAGCTGGCTGGCCGAAGACACGCTCACCAACAGCAAGAGCAGCGTATCGCGCAACAACCGCGACAACGTGAACCTGCGTTTCGAAATGGAGTGGAAAATTGACAGCCTTAACACCTTGATTGTGCAGCCCAACGTCGGATTCAGCCACAGCGAACGCAACAGCCAGTCGAGCTACGACTACTTTACCAACGGCGACACCACATCCTGGGGTAACAGCATGAACACCAGTTCCAGCGACAGCAAGAACGCCCGACTGAACCTTATCTACAGCCATAAATCGAAAGCCCGCAAAGGCCGCACCTTCACCGTCAACTTGGGCGGCAAACTAAGTGACAGCGAAAGCCAAGGCTACAACAAGTCGAACAAATTCACCCTTACCGAAGGCTTGCTTGTAGACCAAACCAGCATCAACACCTCCGAATCGTATGCCATGAATTTCAGAGCTTCGTATGTGGAGCCACTGTGGAACTTGAAGAACTTCGTCGAACTCTCGGGTTCGGCTGACTACAGCAAGCGCACTTCCGAGAAATCGCAGTACGACAAAGACGAAAACGATGTCTACAACATTCTGGATACGGAATACAGCAACAATTACCTCAACACCAGTATGTCGGAAGTGTTGGAGGCTAAATACCGCTACAACAACGGTGTAGTAAACCTCACAACCGGCTTCAAGTTGCAGCCTTCGCAAAATTACAGTTACACACAATACCGCGACGGCAGCCTGCCCTACGAAACCCATCAGGAAGTGGTGAACTATTCGCCCAGCATGAGTCTGCGCTATAACTTCGGCGACAAACGCAACTTTATCCGCATGGAATACCGCGGACGCAGCAGCCAGCCCAGCATTTCACAGATGCAGCCTGTCAAGAACAACGAAGATTTGATGAACGAAACCGTCGGCAATGCCTCGCTGCTGCCCTCTTACGCCCAGAACCTGAGGCTGTTGGTTACCCGCTACAATCCCAACACATTTTTATCGTGGAATGCCAGCGTCTACGGCTCCATCACGCAGAATGCGCTGGTGTCGAACAGTATCTACGATGCCACAGGCAAACGCTACAATCAAACGGTCAATTCGCCCAAGAACCCCTTTAACTTGAACGGCAGCTTCATGTTCAACGCACCTATCATCAAGAACAGACTGCATTTCAACACGCAGACGTCGCTGAGTTACCAGGAGCGCTTCGGCTACACTTCACGCCTGACCGACTTGGACATCGACATCAACGAACTGCCGCTGGGTGCCGAAAGCCGTACGCAGAATTACAGTGTCAACGAAAACATGTCGCTCACCTTCACGCACGATGTCATTGAGATTTCGGCCCGGGGCAATTACTCCTACAACCATACGCACAACTTCTTGAGCAACACCCCCAACCAGACCCACAACTGGTCGGGTAGCGCCAATGTAAACCTCACACTGCCCTACAGTATCAAAGTCGCTTCCGATATCCGCTACAGCGACCGACGCGGTTACTCGGTCTTCGACCAGAACGAAATCATGTGGAATGCCACCATCGACAAGTCTTTCGGCAAGAAGCTCAATCTGCAGCTGCGCATGACCGATATTCTGCGCCAGCGCCTCAACATCTCGCAAAGCATCGGCGACAACTATATGTCGTTCCAGAAATACAATACCCTGCCCTCTTACTTCATGCTGACCGTCACCTACAAGATTGCCAGTTTCGGAGCCAAGAACAATCGTCAGGCAGGACGTATGAGGGGTGGTCCGGATGGCGGCCCAGACGGTGACGGACCCGCACCCGGCGGCGATATGCCGGCTCCTCCCATGGGCGGAGGTCCCGGCGGCCCCGGCGGTCCGGGCATGATGTAAACCTTAGAGCGTACGGATACGCCAATCGTTGGGATAGAGATTGTTGGCGCGATTGCCAAGATGCTTCACCCAGCCGAGCGGCAGACCATGAAAACATAACAGCACGTAGCCACGTGGCAAGTTAGTATTTAGGGTGACAGCACTGCGACGAAGATAGTCCAGTGCTGTCTTGGTATCTACTTCGGCGCAAAGCACTTGCCGGCGCTCAAGCTGTTGCGAGAGCGCCAGCGACGCAGCGGGTATCAAGTCGCTGCCTTTCATTTCGCCCAGCGCAATGCCGGCCGAATGCATGCGTACCCGCGCCTTGGCAAAGGCATCATAAAGTTCCTTGACGCTCGCGCTCATAGCGTGATAGCGTCCAGGTTGCACTTCTACAGTTTGAAAGGCCTCGGCATCGCGCAAACAGTCCATGGGCCACAGCTTGACTTTAGCGAGCTTGGAAGGCGCGGGCCGCCGTTTCTTGTCATCTGTAACCGACTGGTCTTTTTTCTGCAACAACGCCATAAACAGCCCCTCGCCGCGGCTACGGTGAAACATGAAGCGGGCCACAGGCAGCACCGGTGCGTCTGGCAACAAAGATGCCGTAATGCCCAATTCGTCCAAGGAACGTCCAAGGCTGACAGAGGTATCGACAGGCAGCACATCGGCTCCCAGCGTGTCGGCTATCCACGTCACATTTTCTTCGTTTTCGGCTGTATTGAAAGTGCAGGTGCTGTATATCAGACAGCCGCCGGGACGCAAACGCGGCCAAATGGCTTGAACGATTTCCCGCTGGCGGGCAGCACACATCCTCACATTAGCCATACTCCATTGTTCCACGGCTTGGGAGTCTTTGCGGAACATTCCTTCGCCCGAGCAAGGCACATCGGTCAGTATAAGGTCGTAAGTGCCGGGCAGGTCTTCGGGCTTAGCCTCGGTAACCAACACATGTGGATAACCCCATTTGGACAGGTTTTCAGCCAAAATGTTGGCCCGGGTATGCACCACTTCGTTGGCCACCAGGACAGCATCGTCGGGTAAAGCGTCTATTAGCAGGGTGCTCTTGCCACCCGGGGCCGCGCACAGGTCCAGCACGCGCAAAGGACCGTCATGCGGCGGCAAAATCCGCAGCGCCTCCTGCACTACCTGATAAAGAAACATCGACGAGGCCTCCTGCACATAATAAGCCCCGGCATGGAAAAGCGGATCGAGCGTAAAGGTGGGGCGTTTGTCCAGATAAAAGCCACCCGGACACCATGGCACCGGCTGCGCATCCCCGAAAGGCGGCACACTGCACTTGCGGCGATTCAGCCTTAGCGACACACTGGCATCATCTTGGCTAGCCGCTTGCAGAAAGGCTTCGGCATCGGTCCCCAATAAAGCCCGCATTTGGGCAAGGAAATCTTCGGGTAGCTTCATGCGTAACAAGGGCTAGCGGTAAAGGTCCTTGCTTTGATTATAGAGGGCATCCATCTGTTCCAAGGTCATATCCTTCAGCTCCAAACCTTGTTCTTTAGCCTTGGTCTCCACATAGTTAAAGCGGTTGCGAAACTTGCAGTTGCTGGCTTCCAAAGCGTTGTCGGGATTGATCTTATACAGACGCGCCACGTTTATAAGCGAAAACATCAAATCGCCGAACTCCATTTCGAGGGCTTGTTTGTCGGTGGTATCGGCCAGCATTTCGGCCTGTACTTCGGCAGTTTCTTCCTTCACCTTCTTCCAAGCCTCTTCCTTGTGTTGCCAATCGAAGCCCACACCACGCACCTTGTCTTGCATACGGTAAGCCTTAATCATCGAGGGCAGGCTGTCCGGCACACCCGAAAGCACCATCTTGTTGCCGTCTTTCTCGCGCTGCTTGAGTTTTTCCCAGTTGTTTTCCACATCGCTGGCGGTTTTCACCTGCACATCTCCGTAGATATGCGGATGACGGAACTTCAGCTTGGCACAGACGCTTTCCAGCACATCTTGAATGTCGAACAGATGTTGCTCATCGCCCACTTTGGCGTAGAAGACTATATGCATGATAATGTCGCCCAACTCTTTGCAGACATCGTGATAGTCCTTGTGCAGTAGCGCCTCGTTCAGTTCGAAGCATTCCTCTATGGTGAGCGGGCGAAGACTTTCAAAATCCTGTTTT
>CAYRHC010000067.1:0-7989 GCA_964423935.1 uncultured Bacteroidales bacterium
CGAGCACCCGAGCCACATTCGGCACATAGGGTGAGGGTTTGAGTATGGCCGTGCACCCGGCCGAAATGGCGCCCACCAGCGGGTTCAACAGCAGTTGCACCGGATAGTTCCAAGGCGCGATAATCAGGCTGCAACCCAGAGGCATTTGCTGCACATACGAACGCGAGGGAAACATCTTGAATGGCGTGGCATAGCGACGGCGACGCGCCCAAGACGACAAATGCCTGAGATGTTGTCGAATTTCGGCATATACGATGCTGATTTCGGTCAGATAGGCTTCCTCGTACGATTTGTGCAAATCTTGCCAGAGAGCATCACAGAGCGGCTTTTCCCATTGTTTGAGCGCAGCTTCCAATTTTTTGAGCATGCGACGTCGGAAAGCCAGATTACGACTTTGGTTGGTGGCGAAGAAGCGGCGTTGCGCCTGTACAGCCTCGCCGACCAAGGTGGTGGATGTTGTATGCGTCATAGTAGTTTAGTATCTTTGCAGCCTTGTCCGCAAATTTACGGGAAAGATTTGTAACATTTCTATGCTGACCGCGTCTAATCCTTGAATTAATCTTAGGTAGAGACTCAAAACTTGACAATTATGGAGTTTACAGCTCAACAGATTGCTGATTATCTGCAGGGAACGGTCGAAGGAGACCCCAATGCAGTAGTCACGACATTCAACAAGATAGAGGAAGGAAAACCCGGAGGCATCTCCTTTTTGGCCAACCCCAAATACACACACTATATTTACGAATCGAAGGCCACCATCGTTTTGGTGAACAAGGACTTCGTTCCCGAAAAGCCTATTTCTGCAACGTTGGTGCGCGTAGACAACGCCTACGAATGTCTGGCCAAGCTTATGCAGATGGCCGTTACCTACAAACACAGACGCAAAAAAATCTCATGGCGCAGCCGCGTGGCCTGCTCTGCCAAAATCGGCAAGGGTGTCTACGTTGGGGCTTTCAGCTATATTTCCAAAAAAGCCGTCATCGGTAAGAACAGCCAGATTTATCCGCAGGTTTTCGTGGGCGAGAACGTCCATATCGGCGACAACTGCATCATCTATCCCGGTGTCAAGATTTACCACGACTGCGTTATCGGCAACAATTGCATTCTGCACGCCGGCGTGGTTATCGGCGGTGACGGCTTCGGCTTCGCTCCGCAAAGCGACGGCAGCTACAAAAAGATTCCCCAGTTGGGCAATGTAGTACTGGGAGACGATGTGGAAATCGGTGCCAATACAACGGTAGACCGCGCCACCATGGGTTCCACCATCGTCCACAAGGGCGTGAAGCTCGACAACCTCAACCAAGTGGCTCACAATGTAGAGGTTGGCGAAAATACGGTGATGGCTGCACAAAGCGGCATAGCCGGTTCGTCGAAGGTGGGCCGTCAGTGCATGATAGGCGGACAGGTAGGCATAGCCGGACACCTGCACATTGCCGACCACAGCACGCTGGCCGCCCAAACAGGGGTCATTTCCGATGTCAAGGCCGACACTGCACCGCTGCTCGGTTCGCCCTCGCTTCCCATCAAACAATACATGAAGTCTTATGCCTTGTTCCGCAAATTTCCCGACATCTACAAGGAAATGCAACAGTTGCGCAAGGAATTGGACGAACTCAAAAACAAGCAATAGTACATGGATCAGCAACTCAC
Source organism: uncultured Bacteroidales bacterium (assembly GCA_964423935.1). Lineage (GTDB taxonomy): Bacteria > Bacteroidota > Bacteroidia > Bacteroidales > UBA1402 > UBA1757. The sequence continues at coordinate 1,651 of CAYRHC010000067.1, forward strand.
ACTCAAAGATAGTTTCAGTGTTGAAGGCAAAGGCCTGCACACCGGTCTGCAACTCAAGGCCACTTTTAGACCTGCCGCCGTTGGAACGGGTATCCGTTTCAGACGCATCGACTTGGAAGACCAGCCGGAGATTCGCGCACTGGCCGATTTCGTAGAACATACCGAAAGAGGCACAGTGCTGGAGAAAGACGGCGTGACGGTAAGCACTATCGAACATGCTTGCGCCGCTCTTTATGCCGCCGGCATCGACAACTGCATCATCGAAGTTGACGGCCCCGAAGTCCCCATCCTTGACGGCAGCGCCATAGAATTTGTGCGCGGCATCGAGAAAGTAGGCATTTTGGAACAGAACGCCGAAAAAGACTACTACATCGTTCACGAAAAGATAGAGGTAAGCGACCCCCAAACTGGCGCGTCGCTCATCGCCCTGCCTTACGACAGTTTCAGCATCACCTGTCTTATCAGCTTCAACTCGCCCATTCTGAACAACCAGTTCGCCCGCTTGCAGCGCATGTCCGACTTCGGCAAGGAGATAGCCGCCTGCCGCACCTTTGTGTTCGTGCGCGAAATAGAGCAGCTACTCAAGCACAACCTTATCAAGGGCGGCGATTTGGACAATGCTCTGGTTATCTACGACCAGCCCACTTCGAGCGATTACCTGAACCACATCGCCGACCTGATGCAGATTCCACGCAAGGACAGCTACGAACTGGGCTATATCAACAACCAGCCCCTGCGCTTCGAGAACGAACCTGCACGTCACAAGTTGCTCGACCTGACGGGCGACATTTCCCTTATCGGCAAGCCGCTCAAAGGACATATTATCGCCACGCGCCCCGGCCACAAAATCAACAATCAGCTGGCTCGCCAGATACGCGCCGAAATCAAGCGACAGGAAGTGCGCGCACCCCGCGTCAACCTCACCGACCAGCCCTTGTACGACAGCATGCAGATACGCGAAATCTTGCCTCACCGCTGGCCTTTCCAGTTGGTAGACAAAGTGATGGGTATCGAGAAAAAGAGCATCATATCGGTCAAGAATGTCACCATCAACGAGAGTTTCTTTGTAGGGCATTTCCCCGACGAGCCCGTTATGCCCGGCATGCTACAGCTGGAAGCCCTGGCCCAAACGGGAGCTTTGTACATACTCTCGCAGATGGACGACCCCAAACAATATCTCACCTTTCTTACCAAGATTGACTACGCCCGTTTCCGAGGAAAAGTGAAACCGGGCGACACCATGGTGATGAAAGTCACGCAGACCATGCCGCTCATGCACGGCGTATCCAAGATGAAAGGCTATGCCTTCGTAGGCAGTGAACTGGTTACCGAGGTGGAAATGTCAGCGATATTCCAAAAAAAACAGTCAATATGATAACAGCAAACCATGCTTTTGTGCATCCCGACGCTAAAATCGGGAACAACGTCATTATCGATCCATTTGCCTACATCGACAGCAATGTTGTCATCGGCGATGGTTGTCATATTTATCCGCACGCCTGCGTTTTGTCCGGCACCCGCATGGGCAAGAACTGCAATATTTACTACGGAGCCGTGGTAGGCGGTATTCCACAAGACCTCAAGTTTGTCGGAGAGGACACCACCGTAGAGATTGGCGACAACAACAATATCAGGGAATTTGTCACCATACACCGCGGTACGGCTTCCAAAGGCAAGACTGTGGTGGGCAACAACTGCCTTATCATGGCCTATTGTCACGTGGCACACGACTGCTGTCTGCACGACCACATCATCATGTCGAATGCCGTACAGCTGGCCGGCGAAGTTATCGTAGACGACTATGCCATCATCAGCGGCGGCTGCCTGGTACACCAATTCAGCCGTATCGGCGCACACAGCATGGTACAGGGCGGCAGTAAAATCAACAAAGACATTCCCCCTTACAGCATCGTAGGACGCGACCCCATCTCTTACTGCGGTATCAACTCGGTAGGTCTGCGCCGCCGCAACTTCACGCCCGAACAGATTCACAACATCCAGGATGTGTACCGTTATCTGTATATGTCGGGTAAAAATATCAGCGAAGCTTTGGAATGCATAAAAAATGAGCTGCCAGATACACCGGAACGCGAAATGATTGTTAACTTTGTCACTGCCTCCGATAGAGGTATAGTCAGAGGAATCATTTAAACGTTTGTATTATGATTTATCAATTCCGCATCTTTTCAGACGAAGAAGACCAGTTTGAACGCATCATCAGCATCGATTCGGAAGCGAAGTTCAGTGATCTTCATCAGGCCATTCTCGACTTCACCGGTTACAAGAACGATGATGTCACCTCTTTTTTCCTTTGCGACGACCGCTGGGACAAAGAGCTGGAAGTCACCCTTTTGGAAATGGCCCTCAACCCAGAGGAAGATACTTGGGTGATGGACCGTACCCGTCTGGACGAGCTGCTCGAAGACGAAGGCCAGCGCCTGCAGTATATGTTCGACAGCATCAACGGACGCGTGCTGTATATGGAGCTGGAAGAGATTCGTCCCGGTCACCAAAGCAAGGCCAAATGTCTGGAATCGAGCGGGAAGGCTCCCGTTCAGCATATCGAGGAATCGTACGATGACACCGTCAAGAAAATCCTCAAAAGTGAACAGTCCGAGGGTCTCGATATGGACAACAACTTCTACGGCGACAGCGAATACGATATGGACGAATTCGAAGCCGAGGGTTTCAACGACGATTTCAGCGACGATTTTTAGACTTTCCGGTCTTTCCTGATGAAAAGACTTGTCGTGCTGACCGGACCTACGGGTGTAGGAAAAACAGAACTCAGTTTGCGCATTGCCCGCGAGCTGGGTTCTCCTGTTTTTTCCTGCGACTCGCGTCAAATGTACCGCGAAATGTCCATCGGAACGGCCAAACCCAGTCCCGCGCAGTTGGCCAGCGTGCAGCACTATTTTGTCGACAACCTTTCCATACACGACTACTACAACGCCTCCCGCTTCGAAAGCGAGGCGCTGGCCCTGCTGGAAGAAGCATTCAAGCAACGCGACCAGCTCTTGCTCTGCGGCGGTTCGATGCTCTATATCGATGCGGTCTGCAAGGGTATCGACGATATGCCCGATGTTGACGAAGAACTGCGCCGTGAACTGCTGCAACGCTACGAAGAAAAGGGCTTGGACGACTTGCTCTCACAACTGCGCCTACTCGACCCCGACTACTACCGGGAAGTTGACCGCCACAACCACAAACGCGTGCTGCATGGCCTGGAAATGTGTCTGATGACCGGCCATCCCTACTCCAAGCTGCGTCAAGGCAAGGTCAAAGAACGGCCCTTCGAGATACTGAAAATTTGCTTGGACCGCCCCCGCGAGGAGCTCTACCGTCGCATCGACAAGCGGGTGCAACAAATGATGGACCAAGGGCTGCTGGCCGAAGTACAAGGTCTGTACCCACAGCGGTCGCTGAACGCCCTCCACACCGTGGGCTACAACGAGCTTTTCGCCTATCTGGACGGGTTGTGCAGCCTGGACGAGGCCGTAGCCAAAATCCGCTTCAACACCCACAAATACGCCCGCAAACAGCTCACTTGGTTCCGCCGCGACAGCGATTACCACTGGTTTCATCCCTCGCAAGAAGAGGAAATACTCCGTCTGACAGCCTTATAAGGCAAATCTTTCGCTGCATATTTATTGATTTTCCATCAATATTCTTTTATCTTTGGCTGGTTTTAAAAAATCCGGACTACTACTCGCCTATCTGTAAAGATTTTACATCAACAATATTCCTATTTTATATCAACATCATTCCTATTTATTATGGCAGACAATAAAGGAAAATTATTCTCGGAATTCCCGCCCGTTTCTACCGAAGCGTGGATGGAGGCAATCACCAAAGACTTGAAAGGTGCCGATTTCGAGAAAAAACTCGTTTGGAGAACCAACGAGGGTTTCAAAGTACAGCCATTCTACCGTCAAGAGAATCTGAATGGTCTGGAAACACCCGATTCACTGCCGGGCGAATATCCCTTCGTCCGCGGTACCAAAACAGACAACCATTGGCTGGTGCGTCAGGACATTGAAGTAACCGACCCCAAGAAAGCCAACGAGAAGGCGCTCGACATCCTGAACAGAGGTGTCGATTCGCTGGGCTTTGTCTTCAGCGGCAAGGACTTCAGTGCCGACGATATGGCCACCCTGCTCAACGGCATCTACGTTGAATGTGTCGAAATCAACTTCCGTGGCTGCAACATGCAGGCTCACAACGTGCTGCGCCTGTTCGTCGACTATCTGAAGGCCAAAGGCACCGACCTGAGCAAGGTTCAAGGCAGCATCAACCTCGACCCCTACAAGCGTCCGCTGTTGAAGGGCCGCGAAGTTGGCGATTGGGTGGAAAAGACTCATTTTGCCGAAATTTTCGAAACAGCCAAGGAATTGCCCAACTTCCGCTTGCTGGCCGCCAACCCCGTACTTTTCAATAATGCCGGTTGCTATATTGCCCAAGAACTCGGCTTCGGTCTGGCTTACGGCCAGGCTTATCTGGACGAGCTCAGCGAAAAGGGCTACGATGCTTGCGAAATTGCCAAGCGCATCAAGTTCAACTTCGGTATCAGCACCAACTACTTTATGGAAATCGCCAAGTTCCGTGCTGCCCGTATGTTGTGGGCCAAGATTGTCAAGGCTTACGGCGTGGATTGCGACTGCGCCTGCAAGATAAAGATGCACGCTACCACTTCCGAGTGGAATATGTGTATTTTCGATGCTTACGTCAATATGCTGCGCACCCAGACCGAGAGCATGTCGGCCGCCATTGCCGGTGTAGATTCGCTCACAGTGCTGCCTTACGACAAGGTTTTTGCCCAGCCCAACGACTTCTCGGAGCGCATTGCCCGCAACCAGCAGCTGCTGCTTAAGGAAGAGTCTCATTTCGAAAAGATTGTAGACCCCTCGGCCGGTTCTTACTATATCGAAAACCTGACCGCATCCATCGCCGAAGAAGCTTGGAAGCTTTTCCTCACCATTCAAGACAAGGGCGGTTTCTACGCAGCCATCAAGGAAGGTTACATTCAGGGCGAAGTGAACGCTTCGAGCGAAAAGCGTCAGGGCTTTATTGCCCAGCGCCGCGAAATCCTGCTTGGCAACAACCAATATCCTAACATCAACGAGATTGCCAAGGTGCACGAACTGGAAAAAGAGCCTCACGCCTGCTCCTGCAACTGTCAGGAAGACAAGCCCATACAGACTATCAACTTTGTCCGTGGAGCCGCCAAGTTCGAAGCCTTGCGTTTTGCCACTCAGGCCAACGCCAAGCGTCCCAAGGTATTTATGCTGACCATTGGCAATTTGGCCATGCGTCTGGCTCGCGCCCAGTTCTCGACCAACTTCTTCGGTTGCGCCGGTTACGAAATCATCGACAACCTCGGCTTCCAGACCCCCGAAGAAGGCATCGAAGCCGCCTTGAAGGCTCAGGCCGATATCGTGGTTATCTGCTCAAGCGATGATGAATATGCAGAATTGGCTCCCCTTGCCTTCAAGGCCCTGGACGGCAAGGCTATCTTCGTAGTGGCCGGTGCTCCCGCCTGCATGGAAGACCTGAAAGCCGCCGGCATAGAGAACTTTATCCATGTTCGCACCAATGTGCTGGAGAGCCTGCAAGAATTCAACAAACAGTTAAACATCAAATAGTTTGAACGTATGAAACCCGATTTTAAGAATATTGATATCAAAGCGGCTGCCACAGCGCAAGACCCCAAGTCATGGGAAGCCGCAAAGGGCATAGCAAAAGATTGGAAAACGCCCGAACAAATTGATGTAAAGCCTGTTTACACCAAAGCCGACCTCGAAGGCATGGAACATTTGCAGTATGCCGCCGGTCTGGCTCCCGCGCTTCGCGGTCCCTATTCCACCATGTATGTGATGCGTCCTTGGACCATCCGTCAGTATGCAGGTTTCTCTACTGCCGAAGAGTCCAATGCTTTTTACCGCCGCAACCTGGCTTCCGGCCAGAAGGGTCTGTCCGTAGCCTTCGACTTGGCTACCCACCGCGGTTACGATGCCGACCATCCACGCGTTGTAGGCGATGTGGGCAAAGCTGGCGTTTCTATCTGCTCGGTAGAAGACATGAAGGTGCTTTTCGACGGTATTCCGCTTAACAAGATGTCGGTTTCCATGACCATGAACGGTGCCGTACTGCCTATTTTGGCTTTCTACATTGTGGCCGGTCAGGAACAGGGTGCCAAGCTCGACGAGATGGCCGGTACCATCCAGAACGATATTCTCAAGGAGTTTATGGTGCGCAACACCTATATCTATCCGCCTAAATTTTCCATGAAGATTATCGCCGACATTTTCGAATACACTTCGAAAAACATGCCGAAGTTCA
>CAYRHC010000068.1:0-7951 GCA_964423935.1 uncultured Bacteroidales bacterium
CTTACAAAACCCATCTCCTGTATGCGGTGACGGAAACCTCCGTGTCCGTGAACTTTGGCTATCATACAACGGCTGCCCGTGGGCATCTGCGCCAGTGTTTTGTCAGCTTCCATATTACCTATCTGTTTTGGTAAAAGACGCGCAAAAATAGCCTTTTCCACCGAGACAGTCAATCACCTATAATAATGATTTTCTTCTTGACATCTTGCTGTCTTAGCGGCGGCAAAGGTGGCGAAAATCGCAGTATTCGCAGGTCTTGGCGTTGTCGCAGCGCTCAAAGTTGTCGTGATCGCTGTGGAAATACCTGTGGTCGAGGAAGTCTTGCAGGGCGGCGCGGAAATCCTTCTGATAGGCGCGGAAATCCGACTTGCCTTCGAATTTCAGCAGATGACTGTCGGTTTTGGCATAATCGCCTGCGAGCGGATAGAACAGGACTGTCCGGAGGGCGGTTCCCGCTTGCTGCAACTTCGCGCTGAGGCACTGGGGCAGGGTAGTGGCCGAATCGGAGATTGGGTCTGGCTTGGGGTCGGTGACGAGCTTTTGCAGCAGCATGGCGTAAAGATTCACCTGCATAGCGTTTAGCTCGAAGGAACTGGCCTTGGTACTGAATACCCTGTTCCATATGAGCGTCTTGGGGTCCCTGCGGCCGGTCTTGTAGTCGACAATGCGTAGGGCGCCCTCTTTATAATCGATACGGTCGATGATGCCGTGGGTGCCGAAGACGGTCTGCTCATCTATCTGCAGGGCGGTGTCGCAACTGACTTTCAGCTCCATGGCCAACAGCTCGAAGGGGGCTTGGCTTTCGTCGCAGTGCAATGTCCGCTTTAGATTTTCCTCTTGGATATTGAGTTTGAGCAGCAAATCGCCGCCGAAGTTTTCGCGCTTTTCGGGGCTGCGCAAGGCCAGGCCGTAAGGGTCGATGCTTTTGAAATAGTGCATTTGGGTGAAAAGCTCCAGCACTTCCTTCAGATGGCCTCCCTTTTGGATAGCCTTGATGTCTTCTTTTTCGACGATGATGGGCAGGATATCGCCGGTTTTGTCGGTCATGGCCTTCAGCACGTCGCAGGAGGTATGGGGCCTGTTGGCTTTCCTGAGAGCGGTTTCGGTGTAGAGATACTGCATACTGCTGTGAAAAATGGTGCCGGTGACGGCGGCGTCCATGTCTTCGTCGGGCTCTTCTATCGACTTCAGTTTGAGGATGTTGGCATAATAAAACTTGGCCTCGCAGCTGATGTAGTTTTTCAGGCTGCTGGGTGAGAGTACTTGGGGCAGACTGATACCTTTTCTGGGCAGTGGCGGCAAGTGTCGGTTGTCGCCGTTCTTACCGCTGATGAAGCTGTTTTTGATGTTCAGCCCCGATTCCATTTGCAGTTGCAGCAGAAAACGGCTCTTTTCGGTGCGCCGGTCGCCTTTGGTGACGTTGCTGTAGCAGATGGTGACGTCTTGGGCGCGTTGCAGCATGCGCATAAAGTAGTAGGCCGAGATGGCTTCCTGGTGTTGGGGCAGGGTAAGGCCGAAGGCTTGGCGCAGATGATAAGGAATGAAGGAGCTTTCCTGTGAATCGCGCGGCAGGTTGCCTTCGTTGGCCGACAGAATGAGCAGGTGGTCGAAATCGAGGTTGCGGGTTTCGAGCAAGCCCATCAGCTGCACGCCACCCAGCGGTTCGCCCGAGAAGGGAATGCTCAGGTTGAGCACTTGGGCCAGCAGGCGGCGGTAGGTGGCAAAGTTGAGCTGGATAAGCCCCGATGTAAGCATTTGCTGTAATTGCTCTATGGCCTGGTGACAGAGGAAGAGACTCTCTTGGTAGAGCGGTGCGAGCAGGCGGCCGGCCTCCTGGGCCGGCCGGGCTGCAGCCGCCAGCAAGCGGATGGCTTCGAGCAGCTTGTCGCCCAGCTCGGCCGGCGTTTCGACGGGCTTGAACAGGCAGCACAGCAGTTCGTCGTTCCGGCCGGTCAGCTCATCAGCGCTGCAACTGAAGTCGTGGCGGTCCTGCAGCAGGGCGGCCAGCTCGCCTGCCGGCTCGCTGGCCCGGTCCACGATGCTGTTCTGCAGCAGAGGCAGAACGTACTGGCTGCGATAACTCACTGGGCCGTCGCAGCTGCCGCTGCGACGGCCCTCGCTGTGCAGCTGCACTATCTGTTGCAACAGATGATAAACCGGACTCTGTGTCATGGGGTAGCCCATGGTGATATTGAATTCTTTGATGTCTTCGGGCAGGGCGTGCAGCATGGGCAGCAGCAGGGCTTCGTTGCAGAGCACCACGGCCGACCGGCTGTCGCTGTGGCGCTGCAGCCAGTCGCCGGCCGCATAATGTACCTGGGCGTTCTCGCCCGCCGAAGCGATAATTTCGATACTTTTTTCCGTCTGTTGCAGCGCGTTGAAATCATCCGGCATGGCATTGGGAAAACGTTGTAGGTTGCGGCGCATGAAATAGCCGGCCTCATCCAGCTCGTTGTCCAGATAATAGTGGTCGTAATCCCAAAAGAATAGCGCCTTGCCCTCTTCCTTGAATTTGCTGAACAGCTTTTCCTCGCAAGGGTTGAGCGCATTGAAGCCTACAAAGGCATAGAGCTTGGCGTTGAAAACGTTCTGGCTGTACGCTTCCCAATGTTCCACGATTTCGCGCGTCAGCATCGAACTGTAGACGAGGGCTTCCCGGTCGAGCCTAAGCTTGAAGGCCTGATAGAGCGCATACATTCGGTTCCACAGCTGGATAAAGTTCTTTTTCAGCTGGCTGACTTCCTCTTCGTCTTTGGGCTTGAAATTGCTGAAGAAGCTTTGTATCAGTTGCTTCTGCTCTTCGCTAAGATGTTCGAAACCGTCCTGCATAGACAAAGTTTCGCCCACCAGGCGGAACAAGGCCTTGGCATCGGCCAAGTTGCGGTCTATGTTGTCGAAGTCGCGCAGCAGCACCTTGCCCCAGGCGTAAAAATCGTCAAAACTGCCCTTGCCTTCGGGAAAAATGCGGCTGTATTCCTCGAAAAGCAGGCCGTTCAAGAAGATGGGGTCACCCAGGGTCCAGGGCCGGCCTTGGGCATTGCTCACCCGGCATTGCGCCCAAAGGTCGGCGATGCCCAAGTATTGCGGCGTCCAGACGGGTCTGCCTGCCACCTCGTACAATGCCTGATTAAAGAACAATCTGGCACGTTTGTTGGGAAATACCATCACCACTTGATTCAGATGATGTCCCTGCTGTTCATATATCCTTGCGGCCACCTTGGCCAAAAAACTCTTATCCATCTTATTAACAAGCGATTGTCTGTTTCTGTTCAACATACCAAAGGTAGCCTTCCACCTGTGCAAAACCCATGCGCTGCAACAGCGTGACATATTCCCGGACCTGCTTCAGATGCGCCGGTTTTTGCTGCCCGAACTTGAAGTCAATTACCGTCACTTTGCCCTGCTTCATCACCACACGGTCGGGACGGCGTTCCTGCAGACGGCCCTCTTCGTCCTTGAAGAGGATGGAACATTCGGTGTAGAGCTCGTAGGAGCCGCTGTACCAGTCTTGGACCTGCTCCTGGGCCAGGGCTTCACGCGCAAAGGCGAGGTATTTGTCCTTGTCCGATGCCGACAGCAAAGCTTCGTTTACCAGCGTCTGCACTGCTTTCTCGATATCCTCCTGGTGACGGATAAGCTCGAATAGATGGTGCAACAGCTTGCCGCGCTCGATATAGGAACCGTCACCCTGGGTTTCCTCATCTCGGATAAAGTCCATCGAGCGGTTCGACTGGCGAAAACGCGCCGGGTTCTCCCGGTTGACGAAAACCACTTCACGACCGTTTTCAGCCGCACCCTTGGTGTCGCTCTCTTCGGCCATCGGCTCCTGTCCCAATCGATATTCTTCTTGTTGGAAGCTGAGGCAACGCTGCAACAAATCGGCCACCGTCTTGACTTCTTTGTTGTCCGTTTTGGGGGCATATACAATCAAATTGTACTTGGGTCGCGTAAAGGCTACGTAGAGCAGGTTCAGGTTGTCCATGAGCTGTTGCTGGCATTCCAGGCGGTAGTCGTCCTCGAAGATGCTGTCCTTCATGTTTTTCTGAAAATCCACCGGCAGCAGGGGCATTTCGTTGTAGGGCGGCTCTTGGGGCGCGCACCAGATTTGGTTGGTTTTGAAAGCTGTGCTTCCCTCAATCAGTTCCCAATTGCAGTAGGGCACGATAACGGTGTGCGCGTCGAGGCCCTTGGCCTTGTGGATGGTCATGATGCGGATGCCTTCCGGCTGGCGGCGCGAAGGCAGGAAGGAACTTTGGAGCTTGTCTTCCCAATATTGCAGAAAATCGGCCAGATGGCCTTTGCCGCGGCTCAGATAGTCGTTCAGAAAATCCATGAAGCTGAACAGAAAATCGCTTTCGTCGCGGAAATCGTAGTCCTCGTCGGCACTGTCCAGTGCCAGTATGCGGTGGATGGCGTAGACCATTTCGGTGAGCGGCAACTGTGCCAACTCGGGCAGAGCGTCCGTCAAGGTCCGGTATTGCTTGGGACGATACGTTAGGATATCGGTTTGGCTGATGCCGTCGTTGGGGTGCAGCACCAGTTTCATGGCGGCCACCAGACAGTTGAGTAGCGAAGAACTTCCCAGAACGAAGGCTTCGTCGGAAATTACCTTGAAACCATGGGCGTTCAGCGTGGCGGCCAAAGAACGTATCTCTTTGGTTTTGCGGGTAAGAATGCAGATGTCGCGTACCATGGGTTGCGGGTCTTGCGGATGCTGCAGGCGGTTCAGCGTTTCGAGCAGGGCTTCCGTCATGGCGGTATCGTAAGTGTCTTTGTTGAAAAGCCGGATGCTCACAAAGCCCTCGTTGTCGGTCTTGCGGCAATGTTGCCCGGTATCTTGATAGGCCTTGTTCATCTGTTCTATGAGCTGCCGGTTCAAGACAGCGGCAAAGGAAGTGCTGAGGATTTTGTTGGCTTGTTCGAACAGGCCGTTGTTGAATTCCACGATGTTCCGGCGACTGCGCCAATTGTCTTCCATCGGGAAAAACTCGGTGCTGTAGGACGATGGCAATGCCGTCTCGATATTGTTCAGGATGCTCCAGTCGCCGTTGCGGAAACGATAGATGGACTGTTTGACATCGCCCACCACCAGACTGTCCTGACCGCCTGTGGAAAGGCATTCTTTGAGCAAGTGCTTGAAAATGCCCCATTGCAGGTGCGAGGTGTCCTGGAATTCGTCTATCATGATGTGTTTGAGCGGCGCGCCGATTTTCTCGAAAACAAAGGAAGCATCGCTGTCGCCCACCATCTCGTCGAGCAGGGAGGCGGTGTCGCTCAGCAGAAAACTGTTCTCTTCGCGGTTGATGGCCTTGGCTGTCTGGCTGATGCTGTTGAGCAGGCCTATTTCGTACAGATGTTTGGTGCAGATGATGGTGCTTTGCAGCGTTCTTACGGCTTTTTGGTGATATTCAATGCATGCTGTCAGCAGGGGATAGATTTCTTCGGCCACTATCTGACGGAACCCAGCGTCTTTTTCGGTCGACTTCCAACAATTTTCCACATCGTTGTAGGCTTCGATAAGACGTTTGCCCATTTCTTTCAGAAAATCGCCTTGTTCCAGCGAATGAAAATAAGCGGGAAGGCCTCCGGATTTGTAATAAGGAAACCTGTCTTCGCCCAGGGAATGGTCTTTGATTATCCGGAAGAACTGCTCGGCATAGGCCTTGAGCCGCTGCTCTATCTGCCGCTGCATTTGAATCATCTTCCCCTGGAATTTACCGAGGTATTTCTTGTCTTCCAGCACTGCGGTCAGTTGCTGGCGGTGTTGCTGGAATATTTCCCGGTAGATGGTTTTGCCGAAGCTCTTCAGTTCTTTTTGGATATTGACGCTCTTGCCCTCGTTCATGCGGTCTTGCAGGCAGCTGTTTATCCAATCGAGGGTCTGGGGGTCTTGGGCGGCTTGATCGATAAGTCTGTCGACGGCTTTTTCCACCACCGTGTCGGAATCGAGGTCGATGTTGAGGCTACTGCCAATGCCCAGCTCTCGTGTCAGGTTGCGCAAGATGCGCTGGAAGAAGCTGTCGATGGTTTCTATCTGGAAATGGCTGTAGTCGTGCAGCAGCAGGTGCAGGGCTTGGGCGGCGTTCGCCGGCACCTTGTCTTCGCGGCCGCCCATATGGAGTTCCTCCACGAGAACGCGCAGCAGGCTGTCGGGGTGCTCTCGGGCCAACTTGGGGTCGGCCAGGATGCTCAAGTCGTGCAGGATACGCTCCTTCATTTCGCCGGCAGCCTTGTTGGTAAAGGTAACGGCCAGTATGTGCCGATAGGCGTCGGGCCGGGCGATGAGCAACTTGATGTATTCCAGGGCCAGACGGTAGGTCTTGCCGCTGCCGGCCGAGGCTTTGTAAACCTTGAGTGTGGACATGTGCTTGGAATTTGATATGGGAAGGTTGCGGGTGACAAATATAGGCAAAATATCCGTTTTTTTTGTTGCTTAGCCATTTGTGTTGTACCTTCGCACGTAATTTTTTTCGATACCAAAAATGAAAACTATCAACTGGTCAGAACTGTCGTTTTCGTACTTACCGACAGATTATAACGTACGCTGCTACTGGCGTAACGGAGAATGGGGTGAACTTGAAGTGTCATCTTCGGAATACATACCTATGCACATGGCTGCCACCTGCCTGCATTACGGTCAGGAGGCTTTCGAAGGCTTGAAGGCTTTCCGTGGCAAGGACGGTAAAATCCGCATTTTCCGCATGGAAGACAATGCCAAGCGTCTGCAGTCGTCCTGCAACCGTATCTTGATGCAGCCCCTGCCTGTGGAAAAATTCAAGGAAGCCGTCATCAAGGCCGTCAAACTGAACGAACGTTTTGTTCCGCCCTACGAAAGCGGCGCTTCGCTGTATATCCGCCCGCTGCTTATCGGTACGGGTCCCCGTGTGGGTGTGAATCCCGCCGACGAATATCTCTTCGTGGTTTTTGTAACGCCCGTTGGCCCTTATTTCAAAGAAGGTTTCAAGCCTACCAATGTCTGCATACTGCGTGAATTCGACCGTGCCGCACCACAAGGTACCGGCAATGTCAAGGTGGGCGGCAACTACGCTGCTTCCCTGTCGTCCGGAGCCATCGCGCACGATAAGGGTTATACCGCCGTGCTCTTCCTCGATTCCAAAGAGAAGAAATATCTTGACGAATGCGGCCCCGCCAACTTCTTTATGGTGAAGGGCAACAAATATGTAACGCCTGCCTCCAACAGTATTCTGCCTTCTATCACCAACAACAGCCTGCAGCGTATTGCCGAGGATATGGGTCTGGAAGTGGTACGCCGCCGTATCGAAGTGGCTGAACTTGCCGATTTCGATGAAGCCGGCGAATGTGGAACGGCCGCTGTCATCAGCCCTGTGGGTAGGGTAGACGACCTGGATACGGGCAAGAGTTATGTTTTCTCCAAGGACGGCAAGCCCGGTCCTGTTTGCGAAAAACTGTATCACACGCTGCGTGCCATCCAGTATGGCGACCAGCCCGATCCTTACAACTGGGTAACGGTTCTGTAAGCTTTCCCCGGTTTTCCTAAGTCTCTGACTGCTAGGTTATGGCCAAAAACAAACTGCAGAAATTTGCCGATATGAAGGCCTGGACTCATGTTTATGAGTTCGCCCAGAGCGACTATGCCGCTACCGAGCATCCGCTCAAGGGGCATTGGGCCGAACGCGCCTTCTCCAACGACCGTCCGCTGGTCTTGGAGCTGGGCTGCGGCAAAGGTGAATACACGGTGGGTCTGGCCGGACTTTATCCCGACAAGAACTTTATCGGCATCGACATCAAGGGTGCGCGTATGTGGACAGGTGCCCGCATCGCCCGCGAACAACAGCTCGACAACGTGGCTTTCCTGCGTACGCATATCGAGTTCCTGCCGCAGTTCTTCGCCCCGGGCGAGGTGTCGGAAATCTGGCTGACCTTTCCCGACCCGCAGATGAAGAAGACCCGCAAACGCCTCACCTCCACG
>CAYRHC010000069.1:0-7896 GCA_964423935.1 uncultured Bacteroidales bacterium
TGACCACCTACACCTTGGAAACCATGACGTTTTACAACGCCTTGGAAACCTTTACCCTTAGAGGTACCGATTACATCTACTTCGTCGTTCTCAGCGAACAACAGATCTGCGGTGAATACGTCACCAGCTTTGGTTTCATCTGCGAAACCTTCGAACTCAACCAGATGTCTTTGAGGAGCTACACCAGCCTTGTCAAAATGGCCTTTTTCGGCCTTGTTGGTGTGTTTTTCAGCCTTTTCCTGAAAACCCAACTGAATGGCTGCATAACCGTCTGTTTCAACGGTTTTCACTTGTGTAACTACGCAAGGACCGGCTTCAATTACAGTGCATGGAATGTTCTTTCCCTCGGCACTGAAGACAGAAGTCATACCGACTTTCTTTCCAATTAATCCTGGCATTTCTACTATTTGTTTAAAAAAAAATAAATAAATGATTCGTTTTTCAGTTAAAGCGATGGCAGGCAGGGTGCGTCACAAGACGCTCCCTGCCGCATGCTTTATTGTCACACCTTGATTTCCACCTCAACGCCGCTGGGCAATTCAAGTTTCATCAAAGCATCAACCGTCTTGGAGCTTGAGTTGTAGATGTCAATCAAACGCTTGTAAGAAGACAACTCGAACTGTTCGCGCGACTTCTTGTTGACGAAAGTCGAACGGTTGACAGTGAAGATACGCTTGTGGGTAGGAAGTGGAATAGGACCGCTCACTACAGCACCAGTGGCCTTCACGGTCTTGACGATCTTCTCGGCAGATTTGTCTACCAAGCTGTGGTCGTAAGACTTGAGTTTAATTCTGATTTTCTGGCTCATAATTGATTTATAAATTAAATCGGATCCGTAGAGCTATTTTCACTGATCCGGGTTAGATTAAGTCTACTCTACCGTTGCGTTCCTTCAACACTTCACGGGCCAAGCTGGCACTTACGGGAGCGTATTCAAGGAACTCCATGCTACTGGTAGCACGGCCGGAAGAAATGGTACGCAAAGCGGTTACATAACCGAAGGTCTCTGCCAAGGGAACATTGGCCTTTACCACGCGGGCACCCGAACGGTTGGTATCCATACCGTTCACCATACCACGACGGCGGTTCAAGTCGCCAATAACGTCACCCATGCTTTCTTCGGGCGTAATCACTTCGAGTTTCATAATAGGTTCGAGCAAAGCGGGCTTGGCCTTTTCACAAGCATGCTTGAATGCCAGGTTGGCGCAAATTTCGAACGAGAGAGCATCGGAGTCGACAGCGTGGAACGAACCGTCGAGCAAGGTAACCTTCAGACTGTCTACAGGATAGCCAGCCAACACACCGTTTTCCATAGCGGTCTTGAAACCCTTTTCGACCGACGGGATGAATTCGGTAGGAACGTTACCGCCCTTAACTTCGCTGGAGAACTGCAGGCCGGTAACACCGGGATCGGCAGGACCCACCTTAACGATGATGTCGGCGAACTTACCACGACCACCCGACTGTTTCTTGTAAACTTCACGCAGCTGCACTTCCTGGGTAATGGCTTCCTTGTACGAAACTTGAGGCTTGCCTTGGTTGCATTCTACCTTAAACTCACGGCGCAGACGGTCGATAATAATGTCGAGGTGCAACTCACCCATACCGCTGATAACGGTCTGACCGGACTGTTCATCGGTGTGTACGGTAAAGGTCGGGTCTTCTTCGGCCAACTTGGCAAGACCATTGTCGAGCTTGTCGAGGTCCTTCTGGGTCTTGGGCTCAACGGCGATTCCGATAACGGGTGCGGGGAAGTCCATAGATTCCAGTACGATGGGCTTGTCTTCGTCGCAAAGGGTATCACCGGTACGGATATCCTTCACACCGACAATGGCGCAGATATCGCCGGCGCAAATAAGGTCGACAGGATTCTGCTTGTTGGAGTGCATCTGGAAAATACGCGAAACACGTTCCTTCTTGCCCGAACGGGTATTGTAAACATAGCTACCGGCGGTAATCTTACCGGCATATACGCGAACAAAGCACAAACGACCTACATAGGGGTCGGTGGCAATTTTGAATGCCAAAGCGGTAAGGGGTTCGTTTTCGTCGGGTTTGCGAGAAATCTCAGCATCCGTCTTGGGGTCGGTACCTACAATTGCCTCAGCGTCGAGCGGGCAAGGAAGGTAAGCGCAGACAGCGTCCAGCAGCGGCTGAACACCCTTATTCTTGAAAGAAGAACCCAAAACGACGGGCTGCATAGCATGGGCCAAAGTGGCCTTGCGGATAGCGCGGTTGATTTCTTCTTCGGTGATGGTAGAAGGATCGTCGAAGAACTTCTCCATAACGGCATCGTCGAACTCGGCAACCTGCTCGAGCATCTTGTCGCGCCATTCCTTGGCTTCGTTGAGGAATTCGGCGGGAATTTCTTCGGATACATAGTCGGCACCGAGGGTTTCGTCATGCCAGTACATGGCCTTCATTCTGATAAGGTCGATGATACCGCGGAAAGCCTCCTGCGAACCGATAGGAATCTGGATAGGACAAGGATTGGCCTTCAGCACCGTTTTCATCTGCGAAACAACAGAATAGAAGTCGGCACCCGAACGGTCCATCTTGTTGACATAACATACGCGGGGTACGTTATATTTGTCAGCTTGTCTCCAAACTGTTTCAGACTGAGGTTCAACACCGCCTACTGCGCAGAAAACGGCAACGGCGCCGTCCAATACACGCAACGAACGCTCTACCTCAACGGTAAAGTCGACGTGACCCGGAGTGTCAATCAAGTTGATTTTGTATTTTTTGCCAGCGTAGTTCCAATAGGTGGTGGTAGCGGCAGAGGTAATGGTGATACCGCGCTCCTGCTCTTGCTCCATCCAGTCCATGGTGGCTGAACCATCGTGAGTTTCACCGATTTTATGAGTCAAGCCCGTGTAGTAAAGGATACGCTCAGAAGTCGTAGTCTTTCCTGCATCGATGTGGGCCATAATACCGATGTTCCTCGTCTGATGCAAATCTGCTTTTGCCATATTAGTATTATCTATCTAGATTTAGAAACGGAAATGGGCGAATGCACGGTTAGCCTCAGCCATACGGTGCATATCTTCTTTACGTTTGAATGCACCACCCTGGTTGTTGTAAGCATCCATAATTTCGGCAGCAAGTTTTTCTGCCATGGTCTTACCACCACGCTTGCGGGCAAACAGAATAACATTTTTCATTGAGATTGATTCCTTACGGTCCGGGCGGATTTCCGTAGGAACTTGGAAGGTGGCACCACCGATACGGCGCGATTTCACTTCGACTTGAGGTGTGATATTGTCGAGAGCGATCTTCCAGATTTCGAGAGGAGTTTTTTCTTCGTTAGCCATTTTCTTCTTGACGATATCCAAAGCATCGTAGAAGATTTCGAATGACACGTTCTTCTTGCCATCGTACATCAGATGGTTAACGAACTTGGTGACTTTAGTGTCGTTGAAAACAGGATCCGGCAAGATCACATGCTTTCTTGGTTTTGCTTTTCTCATTGGGGGAAAAATTTTGTTTTTGTTTGGTTGTTACGAGCTTCAACGTCCTCGCTCGGACATTTACTCAACCGTCGGAATTAAAACAATTCCTACAAGACCAATACCAAAACTTGGTTAATAACTTGTTGTTTTACTTTTTAGCTGCACCAGCCTTAGGACGCTTGGCACCATACTTGGAACGTCTTTGCGTACGTGAAGCGACACCTGCGGTATCCAAAGTACCACGAACAATGTGATAACGAACACCAGGAAGGTCCTTTACACGGCCACCGCGGATA
Organism: uncultured Bacteroidales bacterium; assembly: GCA_964423935.1. GTDB lineage: Bacteria > Bacteroidota > Bacteroidia > Bacteroidales > UBA1402 > UBA1757. Next base: position 3,749 of record CAYRHC010000069.1, read on the forward strand.
AGAACGATAGAGTGCTCCTGCAAGTTGTGGCCTTCACCGGGAATGTAGCAGTTAACTTCCTTGGAGTTGGTCAAACGCACACGGGCAACTTTACGCATAGCCGAATTAGGCTTTTTCGGGGTAGTTGTGTACACACGCACACAAACGCCACGTCTTTGAGGGCAAGAATCCAGGGCAGGAGCTTTGCTCTTGTCCACCAGCGTGATTCTGCCTTTTCTTACTAATTGCTGAATTGTAGGCATTTTACTGTTTTTAGTTCTTTAAAAATATATAATCTAATGTCGATTTCCCTTAGATTTCAATTGATTCCACTCCTTACAAAATGGCCCGCAAAGATAGAAAGTCTTTTAAAAAAGAACAAATATTTTCATTTCTTTCTTAGAATCTTCTAAGCCTCACCTTGCGAAAAACCCATAGGCGGTACCACGGGAGCCTGCCGGATGGGGCCCATCACCTTCTCGTACTTGGCGATATTATCCTGCAAGGCATGCATCAGGCGCTTGGCATGTTCGGGTGTCAGAATGATGCGCGAACGCACCTTAGCCTTGGGCGTACCGGGCATCACATGAACGAAGTCCAGCACAAATTCAGAACTTGAATGGCTGATAATAGCCAAATTGGAATAGATACCCTGGGCGACCTCGTCGCTCAGTTCTATATTCAGTTTGTTTTCGTTATTTTCCATTGACGCTGTTATTTCTGACGTATGAATATCTGCACGGGCGTGCCGCAAAAGTCGAACTGTTCGCGCAACTTGTTCTCCAGGAAACGCTTGTATGGCTCCTTGACATACTGCGGCAAGTTGGCGAAGAACACAAACGTCGGCGTGGTAGGACCCTGCAATTGGGTTACATATTTAATTTTGATATATTTACCCTTGGTGGCTGGCGGCGGGAAGTTTTCGATAAGCGGCAGGAAGAAGTCGTTCAGACGACCCGTGTTGATATGGCGATGACGGGCTTCGTACACGGCCTGCGCAGATTCTACAGCTTTCAGAATACGTTGCTTGGTAAGGGCCGAAGTGAAAATCATCGGAAAATCGACAAAGGGAGCGAAGCGCGCACGGATGGCCTCTTCCATTTTCTTGAGCGAATTGCTGTCTTTATCGTCCACCAAATCCCACTTGTTCACGCATACCACCAGACCCTTCTTGTTGCGTTGGATGAGCGAAAAGATGTTCATATCCTGGCTTTCGATACCCCGGGTAGCGTCGAGCATCAGGATGCAAACATCGGAATTTTCGATGGCACGAATGGAACGCATCACCGAATAGAACTCGATATCCTCGTTCACCTTGGCTTTTTTGCGGATACCGGCCGTGTCCACCAGATAGAAATCGTAGCCGTATTTGTTGTAGCGCGTCAGGATGGCGTCGCGCGTGGTGCCGGCAATATCGGTGACGATGTGGCGGTCTTCGCCTATCAAAGCATTGATAATGGAAGACTTGCCAACATTGGGACGGCCCACCACCGCGATGCGGGGCAACGCTTCGAGGTTTTCCTCTTCTTTGCTGTCTTTGGGGAAGAGTTCCAGTATTTTGTCGAGCAGGTCGCCCGTGCCGCTACCGTTGGCAGCAGAGATGCAGTAGGGATCGCCTAATCCAAGCTTGTAGAATTCGGCGGCACCATAGCCCATGCTGGTTTCGTCGGTTTTGTTGCACACCAGCAGGACGGGGCGATTCTTGACGCGACGCAAAATATTGGCCACGGCCATATCGAGGTCGGTCAGGCCGTTCTGAATATCCACCAGAAAAAGCACCACATCGCTTTCTTCGATGGTAATGCCCACCTGCTTGCGGATTTCCTCTTCGAACACATCGTCGCTACCTTCGATCCAGCCGCCGGTATCGACCACCGAGAATTCCACACCGTTCCACAGCACCTTGCCGTAATGACGGTCGCGCGTGGTACCGGCCTGATCGTTCACAATGGCGTGACGGCCTTCCACCAGGCGGTTGAAAAGAGTCGATTTGCCCACGTTGGGACGACCCACTATCGTTACTAAATTTGCCATAATCTTTATTTGAGGGATTTGTGGTTACTCCGGCTGATAGCCATACATTTTCAAACTGCTGTCGCGGTTACGCCAATCTTTTTCCACCTTGACAAACAACTCCAGATTCACTTTCTGTTCCAAGAAACGTTCAATGTCGCGCCGAGCCTCGATGCCCACTTTTTTCAGCGCAGCGCCACCATGTCCGATAATGATGCCCTTCTGCGAATCGCGTTCCACAATGATGACAGCCTGAATATTCACCTTGTTGCGTTCTTCCTTGAAAGACTCCACCACCACTTCGACCGAGTAGGGAATTTCCTTCTGATAATAAAGCAGAATCTTTTCGCGGATAATCTCCGACACGAAAAAGCGCGTCGGGCGGTCGGTAAGGGCATCTTTGCCAAAATATGGCGGCGAGGGAGGCAGTAGTTCCACGATGCGGCGCAACAGACTGTCCACATTGAAGCCGTGCAAAGCCGACATAGGCAAAATCTCAGCCTTGGGCAGCAGTTCGTGCACATCCTGCACCTGGGCTTCGAGCCGCTGAGGGTCGCTGAGGTCGATTTTATTGATAAGCACCAGCACCGGAATATCCATGCGCTGCACCTTGGCGATGAAATCGGCGTTCTTGTCGATGGTTTCCACCGTGTCGGTCATATAGAGCAACACATCGGCATCATCCAAGGCGGAAGCCGAGAAGGACAGCATCGATTCCTGCAGCTTGTACTTGGGTTTTAGCACGCCGGGCGTATCGGAAAAGACAATCTGGTAATCTTCTCCGTTCAGGATGCCCAATATTCGGTGACGCGTGGTCTGCGCCTTGGCGGTGATAATGGAAACCTTCTCTCCCACCAAAGCATTCATCAGCGTAGACTTACCCACATTGGGATTACCCACAATATTGACAAAACCCGATTTATGTACTGCCATCTTTTACCAATTATATAATCAATAAAAACGGAAGACACTGATACGAGCGTCGTTCCGTTATTATTTAAAAAGCCGGGAGGAGAACTGTACCTCCGAGGCTCAAGAGCCGTTGTCGAAAAGCGGATTACTCTTGATTCACTTCGATAGCCACCTTGCCGCGATAGTAGCCACATTCGCCACATACAGTGTGGTAGATGTAGTGGTTGCCACAGTTGGGGCATACAGCCAAAGTAGGAGCTTCTGCCTTGTAGTGAGTCCTTCTCTTGGCAGTTCTAGTGTTAGAATGTTTGTGTCTTGGATGTGCCATTGTTGTATAAATTAATTATTGATCTTCAAAATCTATGTTCTTAAGTGCATCCCATACAGGATTCACCGCTGCATTGTCATCTTCCTCCTGCATTCCGTAGGCATCCATGTCTTCTTCGTCGTCAATGCGTATTGCCAGGTGCTGTTTGAGCTTGGAAGACATCGCCTTGTCACATTGACCGGGCGCGTGCACACGTTTCAAGGGAAGCGACAAAGCTATGATTTCATACAAAAACCACGCGATGTTCAATTCACCTTCGCTTTCTGGGATTACCAACACTTCATCGCTCTCCTCGCGATAGGCATCGCCCATCTTCACCAGCAGACGGCTGCTGGCATCGACAGCGACATCCATATCGGCCAAACAACGGTCACAAGGCACCTTTACCGTACCACGAGCCTTGAAGTTGATTTCATACTCACGGCCATTGTACGACACAAGGGCCTGGGCATCAAGCTTCCCACGGCTGATTTCCGGAGCGTCTATCAGAGCAAACCAAGCATCATCCAGTTGATAATCAAACTCATGCTTGCCTTCAGACAGGCTCTTCAAGGGCAAGGAATATGCGCTTAAGCGACCCATAATTGTTGTCTTTACCCGAAAAAACGGCGCAAAGGTAGCGATTAAATTTCTTAAAAAAAATATCCTGGTCTATAAAAATACAGTCTGCACTAAGCTACTAGTCTTGATAAACCAAGGATAAGCGGAAATCCATCACCTCGGGAACCTCGTCCAAATGGTCGGAAGTAGTGACAAATACCGTCACCTTGCCTACGGCATATTGGAAATCGACCGTGCGCGTCCACATTTCCTTGGCAGCATTCTGGTAGTGGGTAATGTAAGGCAAAGCCTGACGGGCATCGGAAAAGACAATTTCACAGGAAACCAAACCGCTGCCGTACACCTTGCGGGTGAG
>CAYRHC010000070.1:0-7892 GCA_964423935.1 uncultured Bacteroidales bacterium
GGGCATTATCCCCGCCAACAACGGCGAGACCATCCTCCTGACCATTCCCCCGCTCACCGAAGAACGCCGCCGCAACCTGGCCAAACAGGTGCGTCAGGAATCGGAAGACGGCAAAATCAGCATCCGCAACACCCGCCGCGACACCATCGACTCCATCAAGAAACTGGTGAAGGACGGTCTGTCGGAAGATATGGGCAAAGACTTCGAAGCCTCCATTCAGAAGAGCCACGACAAATACATCAAGCGCATCGATGAAATCGTAGCCGAGAAGGAAAAGGAAATCATGACCGTTTAGTGAGTGAGAGCTTTAGTCATCAAGAACACGGGCAGCGATTTTGTGGCGCGCACCTGCGAGGGACAGGACATCACCTGCAAAATCAGGGGTAATTTCCGCATCAAGGGGCTGAAAAGCACCAATCCGGTAGCCATTGGCGATTGGGTGGAATTGAGTGAAAGCAAGGGCAACTACCTTATTTCCGGCATTGAAGAGCGTCGCAACTACATTGTGCGCAAGCCCGCCAACCTGTCCAAACAGCTGCATATCATTGCCGCCAACATGGACCTCGCGCTCTTGGTGGTCAGTCTACGGCTTCCTGAAACCAATCTGGTGTTCATTGACAGGTTTCTGGCCACTTGCGAAGCCTATCGCGTGCCAGCCTGCTTGGTGTTCAACAAAATCGACCTTTATACCACAGCCGATCTTGACTATCTGCAAGCACTCAAGCTTATGTATGGTCAGATCGGCTATACTTGTTTCGTGATTTCAGCGCTAAAAGGCGAAGGCATCCAGGCACTGAAAGCCCATATCCAAGGCAAAATATGTCTGCTCTCGGGCAATTCCGGCGTTGGCAAATCGTCGCTGCTCAACGCACTGTGTCCCGATATCCACGCCAAAACAGGCGATATCTCGGACTATCACCAGACGGGCAAGCACACTACTTCTTTCTCGGAAATGTATAGTCTTGGGCAGGACACTTATGTCATCGACACGCCCGGCATCAAGGGATTCAACACTTTCGATATGCAAGAGGAGGAGGTGAGCCATTATTTCCCGGAAATTTTCCGAGCCTCAGCTGGCTGCAAATATCACAACTGTAGCCATCGTCACGAACCTGGCTGCGCTGTACAAGAGGCTTTGGCGCAGCACCTTATCAGCGAATCGCGCTACCACAGCTACCTAAGCATTATGGAAGACGCCAACGAAGGTAAATACCGCGAAGCCGACTAAGCTGTTTTATTTTTCGTTTAAGATTCTGTCGTAGAGGGCGATGTACTTGTCCACCAAGGTATCCCAACGATACTCTTCGGCATCCTGACGGTTTTGCAGCGACATGCGTTGGCAAGTTTCCTCATCTCGCAAAAGTGACACGATTTGCCGTGCCATGGTCTTGACATCACCGTGTGCGCAAAGATAACCGTTCTTGCCGTCGCTAATCAAATGCACGATGCCGCCCACTTTGGTGGAGACCACCGGCAGGCCCACCGCCATTGCCTCGGCCATGGCCACACATTGAGACTCTTCGCTGGCACTAAGGATAAACAGGCGCGAACGTGAATATTTCTTGAGCAACTCGGAGGCATGCACGTCGGGATGCAGCGTCACATGCTGGCTCAACTTCTTGGACACGATGCGCACCTGCAGTTTCTTGTAGTATTCCAAATCGACCAGCGCTCCCACGATGGCAAGTTTGACTTCGGGAATTTCTTTGCGCACGCGGTCTATCACATCGAGCATCATCAGCTGGTCTTTGCGCGGAGCGATGGTTCCGACAGCCAAGATGGTATTGGGTTGGGGCTGATAGTCCTGATGATAGAAATCTTCGTGAATGCCCTGGTGTATCACACTGACATCGATGGGATGCGAAATGGCATACTTCTCCAAAGCGGCCTTCTCGTAATCGGTATCGGTCACCACCAGCCGTATCTGACGCACAAAGACAAACTCGCGGTAACATTCGTACATCCAGGAGATGAATTTGGTGAGGGAGCGTTGTTTGAGGAAGGCTTGCTTGGCTTCGTTGCGCGGCAGTCCGTGTATTTCCACCAGAAATTTAATTCTGTGCAGGCGCAGGGCAGCAATAAACAGCGGCGAATGATGCTGCTTGACGTGCAGATGACAGATATCCGGATTCATCGACAGTAGCTTGGGAATTATCCGCTGGCGCACCACTTTGCGCTGCATCTTGGGCGTTTCCTTTTCGCAGAAAAAGCGATATACCTGCACACCGTCGACTATTTCCTGATAATCCTGTTCGATGATGCTGCGCGGCATATCCAGCACCACCACTTCGTGACCGCGTTGCACCAAAGCGCGGGCCTCGCCGTAAACAGAGCCTTCTGTTCCTTCCTTGAAGAAACGGGGGTCCATCGGGAATTTCCCCACCATCAAAATCTTCATACCCTACTGTTTTATCTTCTTCAGTTCCTGATATATACGTTGCACGGGCAAGCCCATGACATTGAAATACGAACCTTGCATATTCTCCACCGCCACCAGTCCGATCCATTCCTGTATGCCGTAGGCACCGGCCTTGTCGTAGGGGCGGTAATTGTCGACATAATAGGCGATTTCTTCCCGACTCAGAGGCGCAAAAGTCACCCTGGTGTCGGCAAAGAAATGTCGCTGCCACTGCCGGGTGGCCAGACACACGCCCGTGTACACATGATGGTCTTTACCGGCCAGACTGTCGAGCATGGCCACTGCCTGAGCCCGGTCCTTGGGCTTGCCAAAAACCTTGCCTTCGCAATAAACAATGGTGTCGGCCGTGATGAGCAAGTCCTTATCGGATAGCTGCGGCAGATAAGCCAACGCCTTTTGGCAAGCAATGTATTCGGCGATATCTCCGCCTTGCAGCTGCGGCGGGAAACTTTCGTCCACACCGGACAGACTTCGTTGCTCGAAGCTCAGGCCCAGGGTTGACAGCAACTGTTTGCGTCGAGGCGAATTCGATGCCAAAATTATATGATATTCCGACAAATTGTCCAGCATGGCTACCAAATAAAGCTTTCGCGGTTCATCCAAGTACCCTGGGCCTTCATCACTTGCTCGATGAGATCGCGGGCGCAGCCGGCGCCGCCCGCGATGGGAGACACGTAAGTGGCTACCGAGCGGATATCGCCGGCTGCGTCCGCCGGACAGCAGCCCAGCCCAACCCGCTGCAACACTTCGTAATCGGTCATTTCATCGCCCATATAGGCAATTTCATCGGCCCGACAGCCGGTTTTCTGCATAAGATCTTCCAGACAAGGCAATTTGTAGTGGGCGTTCACATAGATATAACGCAAGCCCAAGTGCTCGAAAAGCGGACGCACATAGGCATCGCGCGCCCCGCTGAGTATGGCGATTTCCAGTCCCGAGCGCTGCGCATGTTGTATGGCATAAACGTCCTTGAGGTTGGTGGTCCGTTTCAGGCCGCCCTCAGACGACATTTCCACCGTAGACCCCGACAGTACTCCGTCAATGTCGAACACTATCACTTTAATCTTGCTTAAATCGTAGGCTATCATTGCTTGCGGCTTCTTTCGTAAATCAAATCACTCATCAGACGATACACCTGGGCTTTTTCTTCCTCGCCCCTTTGCTTGAGCCAGGCCAGATGTCGTTCCATCACCCGGCGATCGCCCCTAACGGCAGGTCCCGTCTGCGCCAAACGAGGCTCCAGCTCGCTCACTTTTGCAGCGGTCTCTTCTATCAGGGCCTGCAAGATGCTGAAATCTATTCCATCGTAGGCCAAAATTTCCTGCGCCATGGCATAGAGGCCGTTGGCGAAGTTGCTCGCAAATACGGCAGCCACATGCAGGTTAGCCCGCTGCTCGGACGACATTTCCCTAACATCACAGCTTAGGCTGGAGGCCAATTCTTTCATCAATGTGAGGTCTGAGGCCTGTGCCGCTTCCAAACAAAAAGGCACTTTTTCCAAATCCAGCGCGCGGCCTTTGCTGAAACTCTGCAAAGGATAGAACACGCCGCAGCGAGGGGTGTGAGCCGCCAGTACCGACAAAGGCATACTGCCCGAAGTGTGCAACCAGAGGGCCTGCCCGAAATCGTCTATCCGCTCGAGCACCGTTTGTAGGGCATCGTCCTTGAGGGCGCAGACATAAATGTCAGCGCCCCGATACAAGGCTTTGATATCGGCTGTAAAGTCCGCACCGACATGCCCGGCCAGTTCTTTGGCCGCACTGCCGGTACGCGAATAAACTTGAACGATGCGGTGTCCTTGTCTGTGCAGGGCTGGGGCCAGGTGAGTTGCCACATTGCCTGCACCGAGCAAGACAATGTCAAAAGCGGTCATAATGTATCTTTTCCCACTTGGTACGTGCATCGTCGAAGGCAGGTTTTTCTTCGTCCTTCTCGCCTATGGCAATCAGGCAAAGCACCCCGTAATTTTCGGGCAAATTCAACACTTGACGCACATAGGCTTCGCTGCTCTGGGTCTCGCTGGTCTGACGGTTACGTACTTGCACCCAGCAACTACCCAACCCCAACACCTCAACCTGTAATTGCAGGTAGGCTGCGGCAATACTGGCATCTTCCACCCAAACATCGGTCTTGGCGGTATCGGCAGCCACCACCACGATAAGGGGAGCCTTGGCTGCGAAAGCACTATTATTGGCACGCACGGCACCCAATTGTTCACGAAGGGCGGCATCGCGCACGGCAATAAACTCCCAACACATGCAACGTTTCGAACTGGGAGCCATCAGAGGAGCTTGCAACAAAGCCTTCACCTGTTCATCGGTGATGGGTGTATCCTTATACTTGCGGATACTTCTGCGCTGATGCAGAAGACGGGAAAAACAATCTTTCATCATTTTCATTTTTACTTATCGGCAAATGTAGCAATTCTTCCAAAAGGGCTCAAAAAAAATAATGGCCGAAGTATGCAATATATTCCTATTTTTGCGGTTTGTCTAAGAAGAATGCTGCAAAAACGTATCATCACCCGCTTCCGCTTGGCTTTAACCCGCCAGCTTTGCCTGCTGACCTGTCTGTTGACAGGCCTCTGCCTGCATGCACAACAGTCGATACTAGGCAAGAGTATCAGCCTAAGCGGCTATGTGATGGACAGTCAAAGACGCCCGCTCGAACTGGTGAACGTCTACGAACAGCGCACGCATTTCGGCTGCAGCACCGACGAGAACGGCTATTACGAACTGCAACTGCCCGCCTGCGATACCTTGGTGCTACGCTTCAGCTGCCTTTCCTACCAAACGGCCTACCGCATCCTGCCCGTTAGCCAAACCAAGCTGACGTTCAATGTCGTGCTGGCCTCAAGCAGTCAGCAGTTGCAAGATGTCAGCGTCAGCGCACAACAGCGCCAGCTCAACAGCATGCAACGCATCGATGCCGATGACATCCGTTTGTTGCCCGACCCGGCCGGCGGCAGCATCGAAGCCTTGCTGGTCACTTTTGCCGGTGTCAGTTCCAACAACGAGATGAGCACACAATACAGCGTGCGCGGCGGCAATTACGACGAGAACCTGGTGTATGTGAACGGTATTGAAATTTATCGGCCCTTGCTTATCCGCAGCGGACAACAGGAAGGCTTGAGCTTTGTCAATCCGCAGATGACTCGGGAAGTGTCGTTTTCGGCCGGCGGCTTCGGAGCCAACTATGGCGATAAAATGTCTTCGGTGCTCGATATCACCTACAAGCAGCCCCAAGCCTTCGAGGCCTCCTTCCAGGCCAGTCTGCTGGGTGGCAATGCTTTTGTGGGCAGCGCTTCCAAAGACGGCCGTTTCACGCAGATTCACGGTCTGCGCTACAAGACCAACACCTATCTGCTCGGCAGTCTGCAGACCAAGGGCGAGTATCAGTCGGATTATCTCGATTACCAGACTTATCTGACCTATCGGCTGCATCCCAAGTGGGAAGTGTCTTTTCTGGGCAATGTTTCGCAGAATATTTACGCCTTCCGTCCCGAGAGCCGCGAAACCGAGATGGGCAGTTTTCAGAGCAAATACACTTTCAAGGTCTATTTCGATGGTCAGGAAAGGGATGTCTTCCGAACCACCTTCGGAGCCCTGAGCCTCAAACATCAACCCGTCAAGGGTCTTGAACTGCGCTTGCAAGCCTCAGCCTTCCGCACCGATGAACACGAGAGCTACGACATCACCGGCCAATATTGGCTCAGCCAAACCCCCATCAACAACAATAAGGCCGACACCACCAACACCAACCTTATCGGCGTGGGCACGTATCATGAACATGCTCGCAACAGTCTGAGTGCCAGCGTTGTCAGCTTACAGCATTCGGGCGATTGGAAAAATGGGCAACATCATCTGCAATGGGGACTGGGCCTACAACTGGAAAACATCAGCGACCAGCTGCGCGAATGGGAAATGCGCGACTCTTCGGGCTACGCCCTACCCTACAGCCCAACGGAGATTGGCTTTGCCGAGAACCTGCAAGCCAGCACATCCATGCATTCTTCTCGACTTACGTCTTACTTGCAGGACACCTGGAAATTCCGCACCGACTTGGGCTTGATAAGTCTGACGGGCGGCCTGCGCGGCAACTATTGGTCGTACAACCGGCAACTGCTGGTCAGTCCTCGCTTCAATATCGGCTTCATTCCCAGCTGGAAAGGCGATTTCAGCTTCCGTCTGGCCGGCGGCATCTACTATCAGGCACCCTTCTACAAGGAACTGCGCGACACGGTGCTTGTCAACGGGGTTTCCAAAGTGGTGCTGAACGAGCACATCCGCGCCCCCAAATCGACTCAGATTCTTTTGGGCATGGACTATCATTTCCGTCTTTGGGATCGCCCCTTCAAACTCACAGCCGAAGCTTATTACAAAGACTTGCGCGACATCATTCCCTACACGGTAGACAATGTGCGCATCCGCTACGAAGGTGTCAACAAGGGACACGGGCACACGGCCGGTCTCGACATGAAGCTCTTTGGCGAATTCGTTCCCGGCACCGACTCCTGGATTTCACTCTCACTGATGGACAGCAAGGAAACTATCGACAACTACACCGTTTCGCGCCCCAACGAGCAACGCTACAACATCTCTCTGTTCTTCCGCGATTATGTGCCCAACAACCCCAAATACTCCATGAACCTGAAACTAGTGTGGGCCGACGGTCTTTGCTTCGGTCCTCCGTCGATGGACAAAAGCTACGCCGTTCACCGCATGAAGGCCTACCGCCGCGTAGACATCGGTGTATCGCGTCTCTTGGTTGGCGGCGAGGACAAAATTCTGTCGCTCAGCGCCTTCAAGCACATCAAGAACGTCTGGCTCAGCCTCGATTGTTTCAACTTATTGGGCATCGACAACACCAACTCTTACTATTGGGTGCGCGACATTTCCAACCGGGAGTGGGCCATTCCCAACTACCTCACCGGCCGCCAGCTAAACCTTTCCCTCTCGGTAGAGTTTTGAGTTTTTTCTTCCTTCAAGGTTCAGAATCAGTCTCATCGCAAAATCATGCTTCCGCTAGCATTTTGCGGATATATGTTCCTAAATTAGTATCGTTTTCTCCTAAACCAAGCTTCTTTCGAATATCACTGCTATTATTAAAGTGACTCTTCAGTTGTATATATTCACCTATTTCTTTTCCTTTCAGTCCTAGAGCATATAAGCAGCAGTAATTGATTTCCCATTCTGTGAGACCACAATCTTCAAGATGTTTGATCAATTTGGGATGACTCCCAGCAAATGCCAATCTAGTTGTGGCCATAAAAACATCCTTGTTCTCAATTAGTTTTTCTATTTCTTGAGTGACCTTTCTATCCATATCTCGATTGTCGGTTATATGCGCCAAAAAGAATCGATTGAGTAACGAAAGCCTTTCCAATATGGCTTTCTTTGCAACAACCCTAAGTTCGTTATTGTTCTCAAGAATCTCTGTTAGGCAATCACGTTCCTGCTCCATCCGAGTGTAG
>CAYRHC010000071.1:0-7854 GCA_964423935.1 uncultured Bacteroidales bacterium
TCCGGGCTTGCTCGATGATGAGGTGCGGGCCATCGCCCGCGACAACAAGGGCCGATACTGGGTGTCGTACCGTAAGCAGAAGGTGGCGCTCTACTCCAGTCAAAGGCAATACTTGGGCAATCTCGGTCGCGACGGCCGTCTGCACAACGACCCGCAATACAGTTTCGACGCTTCGGTTTACACCTTCAAACAAGACAGCCGTGGCCGCCTTTGGCTGGGCAGCCGTGCGCACGGGCTTTTCCTCTTGGAAGAACAAGGCGGGGCTTTTCACCTGACGCAGTTCATGCACGATGAGAACGACCCCTACAGTCTGAGCGCCACCGCCATCTACGCCGTGGAGGAAGACGATCGTGGACAGCTATGGATAGGCGGATTCGATGGCGGCCTGAACCTGTACCGCGATGGCAAGTTCGTGCACTATTTCAACCATTTGGGCAAGAACACCTCCGCTCGTCCCACCATTATCCGCTGTCTGAAATACCTTGGCAACGGCGAACTGATGATAGGCGCACGTGAAGGACTGTTCGTCATCAACACCCATTTCGACAAGGAAGAAGACATCGTCTTTTACCACAACCAGAAACAATCGGACCGGCTCAATTCCATGGTCGACAACGATGTGATGTCCATTTTGCAACGACGCTCGGGCGAACTGTGGATTTCCACCAACAGCGGAGGCGTGGCCCGCATCACCCCGAGAACCTCATACTTGAGTTCGGAACTCGAATTCAAGGCGGTGACCAAGCAGCAGGGTTTGGGCTCGGATATCGCCTATTCTATCGTGGAAGATACTGTAGGCGCTCTTTGGGTGCTGAGCCCGGGCAACCTTAGTCGCCTTTATCCCGATGAGGAAAACATTGTCGTTTATGATGATGCCTATTTCTCGCATGACCCCGTATTTTCAGAGGCGGCTCCGCTATTCGACAAGGGCTTTATGGTGTTGGGCATGACCGATGGCCTGCTAAGTTTCAATCCCGCATCTATCGTGACGGACACCTACAGCCCCAAGCTCAACTTTACCGACTGTCGCATCAACAACAAGTATGCCTATACGCGTTTGCAACAGGCTGTTCAGACGAACTCTCTGGTGCTTCTGCCCAAGGAACGCCATCTGAGAATAGAATATGTGGCTATCGATTTCCAGGAGAAGAGTCATCTGAAGTATTCCTATTTCTTGGAAGGCGTTGACGACAAATGGAACGAGAGTTTCAACACCACGCTTGTCTATACCAATTTGCCGGCCGGACATCATGTTTTGCACCTCAAGTCGTCCAATAGCCATGGGCAGTGGGTGGACAACGAAATCACGCTGCCCATTTACGTCAAGCCCACCTTTATGCAAAGTGCCTATGGTCAGCTTACGCTGGTGGCGCTGGTGCTGCTGCTTATCTTTATCGTGTCCAAATACATGTCGAGCCTGTACTTCTTGCGACACCGTCTGCCGGTGGAACGTGAGATGAACGACACCAAGCTGAAGTTCTTCACCGAACTCTCGCACGAACTGCGTACGCCGCTCAGCCTTATCGACGGACCGGTGAGCGAATTGCTCGAGGACAAGAACTTGGGTCAGCGGGCGCGTTATTATCTGGAAATGGTGCAGAAGAACGTGCGACGCATGCTCAACACGGTGAACCAGATTCTGGATTTCCGTAAACTACAGAGTAACAAGATGAAATTCTTGATAGAGCAGGTGAATGTCTCCCAATATCTGCCTTCCATTGCAGAGAATTTTTCGGAGATAGCCCAGCATCATCAGATAGATTTTCGTGTGGAAATTGCCGATGAAAACGTCTCTTTGTGGATAGACCGCGAGAAGTTCGAGAAGATTTTCTTCAATTTGCTATCCAATGCCTTCAAATACACCTCCGACGGAAAAACCATTACCCTGCGCATGACACAAGATGTCAAGACGGTTAGTGTGGCGGTGGAAGACCAGGGCGTGGGCATACATAAAGACAACTTGCAGCGGCTCTTTCAGCCCTTCGAAACGGTGGTGGCACAGAATGCCTTCAAGCCATCGTCGGGAATAGGTCTCAGTCTGGTAAAGCAGTTTGTGGACGGCCTTCATGGCAGTATCAGTGTTGAATCGCAGGTGGGTCAGGGTAGTGTCTTCCGTGTTATTTTCCTCAAGGGCAAGGAGCATTTTGCCAACGACAAGAATGTGGAATTTTATGTGGCCGATATGGCGCAAGACGCCAATCTCGATGCCCAGTACCATACGCCCATCTCCGAAATGGAAGGCTCTGCCGATGGCGAACGTGCTTCGGTGCTGATTGTGGAAGACAACGATGAGCTCCGCAACTTTACCCAACGCATACTCTCGCCCAGCTACAACGTATTGCTGGCCGGCAACGGTCAGGAAGGTTTGCAAGTGGCCAAACAGCATTGGCCCGACCTGATCATTACCGACGTGATGATGCCACTTATGGACGGTATCGAGATGATTAAGCACATCAAGGAAGATGATGATATCTACGCGATTCCCATCATTGTGCTTTCGGCCAAGGCTGATATGAGCGACTGTATAGAGGCGGTACAGATGGGCGTGGACGACTATATCACCAAACCATTCAGTACCAATTACTTGAAGGCCCGTGTATCGGCCTTGATTGCCCGCCATGCCGACTTGCGCAAGCACTTGATGGAACTTATCAGTGCCGAAGGTGGCAAACCCGTATCATTGGCCCGCTTGGAACCTGATACTCCCGAAATCAAGCCCGCCGATGAGCTTTTCCTGCAAGAGGTGATGACCTTTATGGACAAGAATATCGAAGATTGCGCTTTCAGTATCGACGATTTTGCCGCCGCCTTGAATATGGGCCGTACCACTTTCTACAACAAACTTAAGGCTACCACCGGCTTGGCGCCTGTCGATTTCGTGCAGCAGATTCGTATCAAACGTGCCGTGCAGCTTATCGAGAGTCGCAACTACAGCATCTCCGAGGTGGCGTATAAAACCGGTTTTAGCGACCCGAAATATTTCTCGCGCTGCTTCAAAAAATATCAGGGTGTCAGTCCAAGCACTTATCTGAAAAACAAAACAGAGGACCTCAATGCTACAGGCTGCGCGCACCCGTAAAACTATAGGTGAACTTGCGGATACGACCCGAAATGCGCTGGGTCATAGGAAAGTTAATCTGTAGGCCTCCGTTGTTGTCGATACGGCCGGCAAAGCTACGTTTGAGACCGTTGGTGGTGTTGGCTTCATCGCAGAAGAAAACGAACCCGGTGTTGCTGTAAGCGATGTTGGCACCTTGTACCAAAGTGTTCAGCTTCAATGAATCGCAAACAAAACGGATGCTGGCGTAATAGCCGGTGACACTGCTTAGGCTGTCGGTCTGAAAGGTGAGGGTATCAACGCCGAAGACAATTTGGCCAGGCACATCGCGAACGGTATCGCCCGTGGCGGGAAGAATGCGTGTCCATAGGCCGTCGTACTGGCCGGCTGCCGCTACGGCTGCCGGCGTTTCGTTGAAAGTGGGTTCATTGGTGTTCTCTTTGTCGCAGGCAAGCAGCAAGACTGAGCAAAGGCACACGCTCAATATGATATAAAGAATTTTTTTCATAAGACTAGTGATTGATGGATGATTTGTAACCCGGGTTCTGGTCGTCTTCGCTGATGCCCGTATTGGTGGAAATTTCAGCAGCTGGGATGGGCCGCAACCATTTTATCTGGCCATCGGCACCGGTCATATCCGCCAG
The DNA here is from genome assembly GCA_964423935.1 of uncultured Bacteroidales bacterium. Lineage (GTDB taxonomy): Bacteria > Bacteroidota > Bacteroidia > Bacteroidales > UBA1402 > UBA1757. The sequence continues at coordinate 3,703 of CAYRHC010000071.1, forward strand.
GCTGACATATTCGTTGAATTCAAGATTGTAGCGAACCAGTTGTTTGGTGCGGCGCAGGTCGGCCCAGCGTGATTGGTTCTCGCCGAAAAGCTCGCGTGCGCGTTCGTCCAATATTACATCCAAAGCATTTAAAGCAAAGCTGTCGCTGAGGCTGTATTTGGCAGTATAGGCATCGAAGGAAGCCAGCGTATGGGCATGTGCGCGACTCCTTACCGTATTCACTTTTTCCAGCGCCTTATCTGTTTGGCCGGCCAGCAGATAGGCTTCGGCTGCTGTCAGATACATGTCGCTCAGATGGAAAACCACCACATCCCGGTAGCACTGTGTGTTGTTGCCGGCAGCTTGCTGGGTCTGCGGATCGTCGTACTTCTTGACACAGAGCCCGGCATTGGAAGTCTCGCGTCCGGCATTGTAAGCAACCGTGCGATTGCTGCCAATGCTGCCGTCTTCTCTGATTTCGAGTTGCAACATGGGGTCGCTCATAACGAAGACGCGGCCGGTTTTGTTGGCATAGCCCGTACCTACAAAGCGATTGCGGTTGCTGTTGACCCAGTTGATAACGGCATTGTGGTCGGTATAGCAGGGGAAGTAGGCCAGCACGATATGCAGATTGGCAGTGTCTGCGGGGGCATTCCAAGCGGCAAAGTAACCTTCGGTACCCCAATGCACACCATTGTCGTCTTTGATTGCGTTATACATGATGGGCATAAAGGTGGCTTGCCATCTGCTGTCGCCTTCTTCCCAAAGATAAGCGGCCTTGGCCGTCGGAATCAGTTGGTTGCGGCAAGCTTTCATGCCGTTGGTGGCATCGCCGTAGCTATGGCCGTAGGCATGCTGTAGGCCGTGGCCGCCAGAGAGAATATCACCGGGATATCCTTCGCGCTGATATTGTACCGAGAAGATGATTTCCTCGTTGTTTTCGTTGAAGGGCGACCATTTGTCGGCGAATTCCATGTTCAGGCTCTGGCCGCCAATAGCGCGTTCGGCCCAGGTGTAAGCTTGGGTGAAATAATCTGTCGAAAGAATGTTGTAAGTACCCTTGGTGGCATCTGTCAGTTCGCATTGCAAATCCCAGGCGGCGGCCAGATAGGTTTTGGCCAGCAGGGCGGCCACAGCACGTTTGCTGGCAAGTCCTTCAACGCTGGCTTCCACCAGATTTTCCGATTCGTAGAGCGTTTCCAATTCGGCTATCATGGCCGGGTAAATTTCTTCCAATGCTACACGCGGATATGAACGTTCTCCCGTCTTGATGTATTCGGTGATGTAAGGCACCGCCCCGAACTGCTGGGTAAGTAGGTAATAACCGTAGTTGCGCAGGAAACGTGCCTGATCGCTATAAGGAGAGGATGCGTTGTAGTAGATGACTCCATTGGCGCGGTTTATCATCTTGTAAGCATTGATGTAGAAACTCTTGATGGTGCCGTCCTCGGCAGTTAAGGAAGCATATTTGTGGAATGCACTGGGATCGGATGAGCGGCCGGTGGTGTAGATATCGGTGCCCCATTCGTTGTATTCGGTAGTGGTTACCAGCGGGCGGAGTTCAAGGTAAGCCTCTCGCAAGAGCGACTCCAGACCCTCGTCGGTAGAGAAATACTTGTCGGCATCGGAACCGGCCGATTTGTTCTCGGCAATCAGAAAACCGTCGCAGCTGCATAGAAGCAGCAGACTGAAGCAGAAAGCGCTGAAACTATATAGTATCTTTTTCATAATGAGTCGGTTGAATTAAAATTTGATGCTTGCGCCCAATTGGTAGGTTACGGCACTCGGGCCATCGCTGCTGAGCGATGCGTTGGCCCATTCCGGGTCGAAACCGCCGTAGCTGGTAAGAACAAAAGGATTGGTCACATTCAAATACAGACGTATGCTTTGGCATTTGATGGTTTCCAAGGCCGATTTTGGCAAAGTATAGCCAAGGGTGATGTTCTTCACCTTTAGGAAAGAAGCATCGACGATGGTTTTGGCACTATCCCAATAGTCGGCCTGAATACCTGCGCCATCGCCGGTCCCTGCTGTGGGGAAGGGCCAGGAACCATAGTGCGTTTCCTCCTGATAGACGGGATTGATGAGTGTGCCGTCAGCGGCAACGCCATCACAGTCGAGTAGGGTACCGGCCGGAACGTACCAGTCGGCATTTAGACGCATACGGCCGCGGTCACTTAGGCCGTAGTAGGTTCCGTAGAGCGAAGAGGAAACGTAGTAGCCTACCTTGGTGTACAAAGAGGCCGACAAATCCCAATTCTTGTAGCTGAGCGTCGAGCTGAAGCTGCCCGTCCACTTGGGTGCGGAACTGTAGATTTTCTTGTCGTTGTTGTCGAAAATACCGTCTTGGTTCACATCCTTGATGATGGGCTGTCCTTCTTGCCAAGAATATACTTCGTAATAATAATCGCATTCGCGTACGGTCTGGCCGGGCGTAAATCCGTGGGCGACGGCCAGTTCACAGTCGGGGACTGTCATATTGCGGTCGCTCACGATGCCGGTCCACTGATAGGTGTAGACATTCTCCACCGGATGTCCGATAAACAGACCGCCCGTCGTGCCGGTGGGCACAATGTCCGTTCCAAGCCCGTTGATGTCGAGTACTTCGTTATGGTTCTTGGCAAAAGAGAAGGTGGTTTCCCAATGCCAGTTCTTGTTGCTGATGTTGACGGTGGTCAGCTGAAGTTCGATACCGCGGTTCAAGACCGAACCTACGTTGGTGTTCATCGAAACGCCGCCGCTAACCAACGGCAAATCGACTTTGTAGAGCAAATCGGACGACACCTTGTTATACCAATCGATGCTACCGCTAATACGATTGCTCAAGAAAGCATAATCCAAACCGATATTGGTTTCATTGGAGGTCTCCCACTTGAGGTCTTGGATAACGATACCGCTGGGATAATAGGCATTGCCGTAAGTACTGCCGAAGGGATAGTAGTTGGGCCCCGAAACGGTGAGGTGGGTGGCATAGTTGCCGATACCGGAGTTGTTGCCCGTAATACCATAGGCTGCGCGCAACTTAAGGTTGCTCAACCAGTCTTCACTGCCGTCAAACCATTCTTCCTCGCTCAGACGCCATGCCACTGCGGCCGATGGGAACGAGCCCCATTTGTAGCCATCGGCGAAGCGCGACGAACCATCCCAACGCACGGTAGCCGTGAGCAGATATTTGCCCATCAGCGTATAGTTGGCCCTCAGTGCGTACGAGAGCATGCTGCTTTCGCTATAGCTATTGCTAGAGTTGTCGGCATCGTAGGTGCCGGTGGCCAGATTGTACCAAAGCGTACCTTCCATCACGTCGGTGGCCTGGTATTTTTCCGATTCCGAACTACCGTAGGTGGCGCTGGCCAAAGCCATCAGATTGATGCTGTGGATGTCCTGGAAATCTTGCGCCCAAGTTATCATGTTATCCCAAGTCCAGGAAAGGCCCCGGCTCTGATAATAGTAGGCCGAATTGGGACGGTAGGAGTTTTCGCTTACTTCCTTCTGGTAGTAGCCCGTGTTGTTGCTCGAATAGTTGGGCGAGAAAGTGGTCTTGAATTCCAAAGACTTGATGGGCTTGATACTGAGGTAGGCATTGGCCATCAGACGCCAGGCCTGCGACTGCTTGCTTTCGTTGTCCCAATACAGCAGCGGATTGAAACCCGACGAGAACTGATAACCTTCTGTACCTATATAATAACGGCATCCCGGTTGGGGAATGATGCTGCCGTCCTCGAAATAGGGCTTCCAAAAGGCATTCACGCGGTAGGCGTTGGATACACCGTTGTCGGAAGCATAATCGTTGGAAATCTTGGCCAGATTTACCGAAAAGCCCGCATTGACGAATCTGTTGATTTTGGCGTCCAGACTACCCTTGAAGTTGATTTTTCTTTCGTCATCACCGATGTAGACGCCCTGTTGTTGCGTATAGCCCGCGCCGATATGATAACGGATATCCTGGCTGGAACCCGAGACCGAGACATAATGGTTCTGCTGCAAGGCATTCTGGGTGATAAGGCGGGGCCAATCTACGTTGATGCCTTCATCGCGCATTTCGTGCAGACGGTAAACGCCGCTGCCGGAGGCCGATTCCAAGGCCATCTGCCCGAAGTCACTGGCATTGATGGTATAAACCGGCTGGGCAGAAGAACCCGTTTCGCCGGCATAGGCTATGAAACGGCGCAGTCG
>CAYRHC010000072.1:0-7772 GCA_964423935.1 uncultured Bacteroidales bacterium
GGCGTCGGGACGCAGGTAGGTCATTTCCTTGCCTTCTCGGCGAATATCGGCCAGCACGCGCAACAGCCGGTGAGCCAGTTCCAGCGGAAGCGGCATATAGTTGTCGGTATCCTTGCAGGCGTAGCCGAACATCATACCTTGGTCACCGGCCCCCTGGTTCAGGGGGTCGTCCTTGGCAGCGCCGTCCACCCCTCGGTTGATGTCTTCCGACTGTTCGTGCAAAGCCGAGAGCACACCACAGGAAGCCGCATCGAACTTATATTCGCTCTTGGTGTAGCCGATACGTTGGATAACCTGACGCGCCACTTCGGGCACATCAACGTAAGCGTTCGACCTGACTTCGCCCACCACGACAACTTGTCCGGTGGTAACGAGCGTTTCGCAAGCGGTTTTCGACTGAGGATCGTAAGCCAAAAAGCGGTCTACCAGTGCGTCTGAAATCTGGTCCGCAACCTTGTCGGGGTGTCCTTCCGACACCGATTCTGAAGTAAATAGATATCCCATAACATTAAATTTATGGAGCTTTCCGCTGGGGAGCTCCGGTTGATAAATTAAGTTAGGGAAGGGGATGTTTGCGTGCAGTCTTTAGCAATTTTTTTACGTGGTTGCAAGCGTTCAAATCCTTCCACAAATCGGCTGCAAAGGTATAATAAATTTGATTACCTTTGCGGCAAGCTGAATATATTTGGACGATGATAGTAGATTTTGGCAAAGATTACGAATTGATAGACTGTGGCGACTTCGAAAAATTGGAGCGCTTCGGCCAATATGTGCTGCGTCGTCCCGAGCCGCAGGCTGTCTGGCCCAAAGCCTTGCCCGAGTCGCTGTGGCAAGCTGCCGACGCCTGTTTCAAGCGCAGTTCCAACCAAGCTGGTGAGGAACGCGGCCAGTGGATGAAACGTTCGTCTATGCCCGACCAGTGGTGGATAAGCTATCGTCCGCAAGACATGAACTTGCGCATGCGCCTTGGCATGACATCCTTCAAGCATGTGGGCATTTTTCCGGAACAGGCCTACAATTGGGACTTTATCTACGAGCATCTCAAGAAGTTCTCGCAGTCCAATTCCCAGCCTCCCAAGATGCTGAATCTTTTCGCCTATACGGGAGGAGCCTCGCTGGCAGCCCGAGCAGCCGGTGCAGACGTTACCCATCTGGATGCCGTCAAACAAGTACTTAATTGGGCGCACGAGAATATGGAAGCCTCTTCGCTCGACAATATCCGCTGGATGCTCGAAGATGCGTTGCAATATGTACGTCGCGAGGCCAAGCGAGGCAAACGCTATCAGGCTATCATCATGGACCCTCCTGCCTACGGGCGTGGTCCCAAGGGTGAAAAATGGATATTGGAAGAAGGTATCGCCCCGCTGATGGAAGCTTGTGCACAGCTGCTCGACGAGCACGCGCTACTTATCCTAAATCTATATTCTATGGGCTTCTCATCTTGGGTGGCCGACAATCTTATCAGGTGCTATTTTCCGCAGGCCAAGCAGATAGAACAGGGTGACCTCAGTTTTACCGACCGCGCCGGACGCCGTTTGCCACTGAGTGTATATGCACGATTTGTGAACGAATAAACAACATTCTTATGAAGAAAATATTTTATATTCTGGGCCTGATGCTTGCCCTAAGTGCTTGTCAGCCGAAGTTCAGTGTAGACGGTTGCGTCGAGAACGGCGATGGCCAGACCCTTTATTTCGAGTGGCAGTCGCTCAATGGCACCCAAGCACTCGATTCGGCCAAGCTGAAAGCCGATGGCAAATTCTCTTTCAAGGCCAAGATGGGAGAGGCTCCTGAGTTCTACCGTTTGCGTCTGGGCAAGGAAATCATTCCCTTGGCCGTCGATTCGCTGTGCCACATTGTTATTCGCACCGATACGGCCGCGTTCGGCAGCTCCTACACGCTCGAAGGTTCCTTGCAAAGTCAGTATATCGGCGAATTGGCCATTTTGAAAAAACACTGCCTCAACGATTTCGACAAGTTGGATGCTCAATGGCGCAGCGGCAAGTTGACCCGCGAAGCGTATCAGCAACAGGCGCTGGCCTGCATCGATGCCTACAAACAGGAGGCTACCAAGTATATTTATGACAATCCGAAATCGCCGGCAGCCTATTACGCACTTTATCAGCGTTTGCACAACTATCTGATTTTCAATCCTGCCAACAAGGAAGATTCCAAGCTTTTTGCCGCAGTGGCCACTTCTTGGGAAATGTATTATCCCGAGGCCCAGCGAACCAAGAACCTAAAAATGCTCACCTTAACCGGGCTGGCCGAACTGCGCCAACAACGCAAGACTGAGGCCGATGCCGCCGCCCTGCCCGAAATACCGATACAGGAAATAGACAAGTTGCCTCTTTTCGACATCGAACTTCCCGATATTTTTGGCAATATGCAAAAACTCTCGTCCCTGAAAGGCAAGGTAATCATGCTCGACTTCACGGCTTATCAGGCTGATTATTCGGCCGAGCGCACCTTGCAGATGCGCGAACTCTACAAGCTTTTCGAGGGCCGTGGTTTCGAAATCTATCAGGTTTCGCTCGACACCGACGAGCATTTTTGGAAGACCTCGGCTTTGAATCTGCCCTGGGTTTGCGTGCGCGACCGCTACAGCCTGCAATCGTCGTATTTGCGGATGTACAATGTGCAGCAGCTGCCCACCTACTTCCTTATTGACAAAGAGGGTAATCTGGTGGCCCGCGATGAAACCATCAAGGATTTGGGCAAGGAAATTCTTCGCTTACTGAAAGACTAGGAAAATAGTTGACGATAATTTTTTTTGCAAAGAAACTTTAACTACTTTTGCCTGCGTGTGACAGAAAGGGTTCCGACCGGTAGTGTTCCGGTCGGGATTCTTTTTCTTTCATATCATAGTGTGACTAATTCAAAAACAAAACAATAAATAGTATGGCTATCAATTACATGACCGAAAGCGGTTACAAAAAATTGCAAGAGGAAATCGTTTTCCTCGAAACCGTCAAGCGTCCCGAAGTGGCACAACAAATATCCGAGGCTCGCGAAAAAGGCGACCTTTCCGAAAACGCCGAGTACGACGCTGCCAAGGAGGCGCAGGGTATGCTGGAACAGAAAATCGCACAGTTGAAAGATTTGGTGGTGAATGCCCGTATCCTCGACCCTGCCAAAATTGACACTTCGACGGTACAGATTCTAACCAAGGTACATCTTCTCAACGTCAAGAACAAGCAGGAAACGGCCTATACCATCGTGCCTGAAACCGAAGCCAATCTGCGCGAGAAGAAAATTTCCGTCACTTCGCCCATCGCCAAGGGCTTGCTTGGTCACAAGGTTGGCGAAACCGTCGATGTCAACGTACCCGCCGGTGTCATCAGCTTCAAAATTCAAAACATCAGTATCGACTAAATTTTAGTACTATGGCAAGCATTTTCTCACGCATTATCGCAGGCGAAATCCCTTGTTACAAAATCGCCGAAGACGAGCGCTTCTTTGCGTTTCTGGACATCAATCCCATGCAGGAAGGTCATACGCTGGTTATTCCCAAAGAGGAAAAGGACTATATTTTCGACTACGACGATGCAACGATAGCCGACATGATGGTGTTTGCCAAAAAGATTGCCAAGGCGCTAAAGGCCTCTATCAATTGCAAGCGCGTTGCTGTGGCTGTGTTGGGTATGGAAGTTCCTCATGCACACATACATTTGGTGCCCATCAACTCGGAAAAGGATATGATTTTCAGCAATCCCAAGAAACAGTTCACGCCTGAGCAGATGCAGGCTATTGCCGAAAAGATTCGTAAGGCGCTTTAATATAGTTGTTGAGAAACAGCTTCTTAGGCGGCGTGCTGGGGACACTCTCCGGACACGCCGTTCCGATAGTCGATAAATCCGCGCACAATGAAGCTCAGGCGCTTCCATTTTTGCGGATAACTGTAGAATAGACAGCGTTTCAGTTCTTTCAGCAGGGTTTTGCGCAGCAATTTGTGCAAGCGTTTTCTCTGTTCGGGATACAAATCGGCCATACGGAGTGAGTTGCGCACCATGTAGTAGTAGCGCCAGGGAGCGTGCGTGTGTATCTTTTTGCTGAACACCAGACAACGCGCTTCCACAATGTCGCCGAGCGGGTGCGTCAGTGCAATGTCGTTCACGCGCACGATGTCGTATCCATACCGTTTGGCGCGAAAGCAGTATTCATCGTCTACTGTATCGATAAAAAGATCTTCGCGAAAACCATGGTCGAGCTTTTTAAACACCGACAGCGATAGCAGATTGCCCGAAGTCATGGCCGTCTCGGGATGTGAATAACGTGGCAAGGCAAGCGGAATGAAGTTGTGCGTGTTGTGCAGCGGACTGAATAAGGCTACCTCTTGATTCCCGGAATATTCGTTTGCCTGTTGAATATAGCGCACAAGGTCATCGGGGCGGAATTGACTGTCTTGGTCCATGGTGAGCACCCATTGGGCACCCAGTTGCTGTGCTGTGGAACATCCTCGGTTGAGAGCGGCTGCGATACCCATATTGTGGTGCAAGGGCAGATAACTGAACTGTCTGGCGGGCAGCGCTTCGAGCAGCGCGGCATTGTCGCCTTCGGAATTGTCTACAACAATGGTGTGCAGCCCAATGTTCAAGAACTGCCATAAGAGTTCGGCTTGCCGTTTGCTGGGGTTGTACCACACGACAACGGCTTGCAGGTTGTGAATATCAATCATAGTTTTTGGATGCCGTTTTTGCAGACCACCTGGTTTTGTGCCTGCATTTGGTGGCAGTAGATGAGATTTTCTGTCTGGTCGGTCCAGCTTTCTTTGTGATATAGATGATATTGTACCGCCAGGTTTCTCAGCGAGAACAGACGGCACCCGTTTTTCTGCAATCTCCATTCAATATCGTAGTCTTCACCGGTAGCCGGTCGCGTGTAGTTCTCGTCGAAACCGTTGATGGCCAACAAGTCGGTACGCGACAACGACATGTTACAACCGGTAATATGCTTGGCCGGTCGGCGTAGCCACTTGGACATGGAACAGAAAAAGCCCTCTTCCGTGTGACTGCAACCTTGCGGACAAAACAATAAGGACCAGCCGTGTACTGGCTTGCCTTCCAAGACTTTTTGCGATATTTTGGCACTCAGACGTACTCGTTTGCCGGCCAGAATGCGGCCTTGTTTGGCAAACTTCAGATGCATTTCCACGAAACGAGGATGCAACACGCAATCACCGTCGATAAAAATCAGCCAATCGCAGTGGGCCGCCATTACGGCGCGGTTGAGAGCGCGTTCTTTCCGCCAGTCCAAATCTTCTTGCGTTAGGTGCTGCATAGGCCAAGGAAAACTGTACGAACCGATGAACTTGGCCATTGTCGCGTCTTGCCCATCTTCCGAAAGTATCAATTCGAAATCTTGTTCGCTTTGCCTGCGAAGACTCTCCAGCACAACTTCCAAGGCCTGGACATTCTTGTATATCGAAATGATCAATGAAGCTTTCATAAGTTCGTAATTCCTTGCTTGATGTGTTTGCTCCAGCGGTGTGCGATGATGTATTCCGTTGCAAATTCTGCGTCAATCTGCATGGCTTGGGCGTAGGCGGCAGCCATCATGCCGAGCGCTTCGCGGTCGATATTGAGACGTTCGAAATTCTTTAGTCCCTGCTTCGTGCCGATTTTTTTGTGAAAGCGGATGCGGTTTAGGTCGATGACCTGCACCAGGCTACCATCGTCGTTGAACAGGATATTGCCACCCGAGTAGTCTGCATGTAGCACACCTTGACGGTGCAGCGTGGCAGTGAAGCGGCCGATGGCTTGAAGTATGGCTGTGCGGTTCGGAAAGTCGGGACAATTGATCAGTTCGTTGAAGGTGTGCCGGCAAACCGACTCTTGGCAAACATACCAGCTTTCGCGCAAAATGCCGCAGTAGCGCAACTCTCGGTAGGCGATGGGAGTCGGGGTCAAGTCTTGGAGTTTCAGCGCGTATTCGTACGAGCGGCGTGCCTTCGATTTGCTAAAAAGTCCGTAGACGATGCCGCGCCAAAGCGGCGGTGTGGCAAATTTTTTTGAAATCGTTCCATCAATTTTCCTTAGCGTGTTGCGCCCTTGGTAAATGATGTCGCCACTGTCCCAGTTTTCGAAATGGCCAAGCTTGCGTTCTTTCTTGAAACGATTCAGCAACTTCGACCACGAACGATGGTAGTGCAAGGGCCCGCCCAGACATTCTTCGAAAAAGTCGGGAAAGAGCGCGTTGAGATCGTCGATAAGTATGTGTTTGCGCTTTTGCGTGGCAAGACGCTTGGAATTGGCATGCACGCGGTAGTAAAATCCCAGTATGGGCAAACGGTAGAATTCGCCGCCGGTGCGGAAGATGGAAATCCAGAACACCCAGTCTTCGCGGCCCTTGATGTGTTCGGTATAGCCTCCGCAGGCCTCCCAGTCGCTTTTGCGATACATGGCGCAGTTATCTATCATGTTTCTGACAGCCAGTTTTTCGCGGCTGAATTTGGCGAACTTCATCGGCCCGGACTTGTCACCGAAATACTCCACCTGACAGCTCACTACTTTCACCTTGGGATGACTGTCCAAGTATTCGGCGGCCAGACGCATATAGGTAGGCGTGATGTCGTTGTCGGCATCAACGGGCAGAATGTAGTAGCCCTTGGCAAGGCGGATGGCGTGGTTGCGGGCTGCCGATGCGCCGCCGTTGTCTTGGCGGTAAGCGCGGATGCGTGCGTCTTTGGCAGCCATTTCCTGCGCAAGTTGCCAGGAGCTGTCCTTGGAACCGTCATCCATAAGTATCACCTCGAAATTGGAATAATCCGATGCCAAGATGGCGTTGACGGTTTCTTCCAGAAAATGCTCCATATTGTATATGGGCACCACGACGGAAACAAGCTTGGGAGTAGACAAAGCCATGGCCTTAAATTTTATCGTAACCTTTGGTCAGTTTGAGCCAATAATATTTGAGGGGATGCGTGTATTTAAGCTGTTTCCAAGGACGGCTGCCGTGAGGCTTGTGCAGCACGGCGTTGTCGCACATAAGAAGATTGGTGAAGCCCAGCTTGCACGACTGGTGCGAAATGAACACGTCGTACCAGTTCTTCTCGGGGTCGAGCTGTTTAAAGTCGATGGCCGACAAGAAAGCATTGCTGAGCAGTGTGCAGCAAAAACTGAGACGTTTTCGAGTGGCTTTGGTCTTGCGAGGCCAGTCTTGCGCATAGAGGTACGGGAAATTCACCTTACCGGCTCCGTCAACGGTGACGGCGGCAACCATGCCCACTTTTTCGTGCTGCTGTGCGGCTTGACACATCCTTTGCAGCGTGTCTTCATGAATATCCACGTCCGACTCGATGATAATCAAGTCGGCACCTTCGGCCAGTGCACGTTCCTGAGCCAGTTGCAGGGTCAGGCGATAGTTGGGCGAGGGGTGCGAAGTAAGGTTTTTCAAGTGAACCAGCTCAAAACCCTCATCGGCCGACAGCTTCTGCAGGGCGGCCGCGTTCTCTTCGCTGCTGTAGTCGTCGAAAAGGGTATAGTGGAAGGGCCGGTCCATCTTGGAACGCATCACGGCAGCAACGCAGCTCTTGGTGTTCTCTATCGCATCCTTTACGGGTGTAATGACGTGCAAAGTGGCCATATCGCTATACGAGTTTGAAATTGTAATTCTTTGACAGACAATACTCTATGTATCTTGGCAAGGCGTAGCGAACATTCTTTTCTGCCTTGAGCGAGTCGTGGAAGACGATAATGCTGCCTTTGCGTGTGTAATGACAGGCCTTGTGCAACACCTGTTCGGGGCGTAGCTTGCGGTTGTAGTCGCGGGGC
>CAYRHC010000073.1:0-3112 GCA_964423935.1 uncultured Bacteroidales bacterium
CGAATTCGCGGGCTTCGAGCAAAACCTGGCGGAGTTCGTCCACCTTGTCGTAATCTACCCAATATTGTGCACGGGCCGGGCAATGAAAGCTGTGCCTGTCTTGAATATCAATATCTTTCTGTATCAACATTGTCTTAAAAATATTGTTGCGAAGATACATATATTATTATAATTATTATACATTTGCTAACCAAAGTTCCCCGATATGATATCCGTTATCATCCCTATCTATAATCGTTCCGAAGTTTTGGCACGTTGCCTCGGGTCTTTTGAACGACAGGCGTTTCGCCCGCTGGAACTGGTCTTGGTCGACAACAACTCCAGCGACAATTCTTATCAAATCTGTCTCGATTTCCAGAAAAAATACCAAAGCCCCTATTTCCAGATACAAGTACTGCAAGAAAAAAAACCGGGAGCCTGCGCCGCCCGCAACAAAGGCCTGCGCGCCGCCAAGGGCGATTACATTGCCTTCTTCGATTCCGATGATGAAGTTTATCAGCAGATTTACAGCACTTTGGATGCCCATATTCAGGATTATCCCCGCGCCGCCCTTTTCTTATTTAGGGCAGATTTGGAGCAAAACGGCAAGACACGCTTGCAGCCCAAGCGCTTGGGTATAGATTTGGTGCAGCATCTGATAGACCCGCTGATGGTGACGCACTCTTTCCTCTTGCGCCGCTCCGCCTTTGCCTCGCTGCCTAAGTGGGAAGAACCCCTGGGACGCTGGCAGGACCTCGATTACACCACTCGGCTGCTGTGGCAGGTATCGCGGGAATCTTTGCAGGTGGTAGCCATCGACAAGGCTCTCTACCGCATTCATGCCGGCTCGGATTCCATTTCGGGCAACAATTACTCCAAAGACGCCATCGCCCTTGAACAGGCACTCCGCCACATTGAAGCCTTTCTAGAACAACGTCCCAATTCCGATGACCAAGACTTCCTTTTGTTACGCGCCGCGCTGAGTTTCAAGAAAATAGCCTTAGCATCATCTATCCTTCACGAACACACACGGCCAGAGTCGCAATTGGCCTATTGGCGGGAATATGCCCAGCATGCACGTCAACAGGCACCGGAAAAATACCGCCCCTTGCTGGCCTTTGAGGAGGCATACAGCACGAGAGGCGGTAGAGGTTTTTGGAGAATTTTCTCCCTATTTGTCAGGTAATCTGTTTGTTCGTTAAAGTTTGAAATCCAGCGGATTCCAATCGCCACAGACCTTTTCCAAAGTATATTCTTTGGCCTGTTTCTTGCTCAATTGCTTAGACCATGCCACGCGCTTGTCGGTGGCGGCACCTTCGCCCGTGTTCTCGAATTCGTAGTAGCGGGCGCATTCTTCATTGATTTTCTGACCCCAATTGTGCCAGCCCTCGGGACGGATAAAGCTGCCAAGATTGCAGTGCATGAAAAGCGTCATGCCGTACTGGCGCCAGGGACGGCCCAGATAGACTTTCTCGGCTACCGAGTCGGCGGTGATTTCGCAACGGTTGAAGATGTAGCCGTATTTGACGTATTCGGGCGTAGAGGCAGCCGTGATGTAGGAATTGATCTTGCAATGGATGTGGCAGGCCTCGAACCAAGCCGTTGACGGACCGAAGATAAAGTCGGTGGTGCCGTCGATATAGCAGTTCTCAAAATATAGACGGCATTGTTCGCGACCGGTGTAAATGGTGTCTTGGTTGCCCAAAATATTGCAGTTGAAAACGGCGATACGGTCGCCTTCGGTGTGCAGGGCGACAGCTTGGCCTTTGCGGCCGGAAGCGTTTTCGATGGTCATATTTTGAAATGTAATGCCGTTGCCCTGTACCAGAACGGTGTATGAGCGGAAAGTACCCATCTTCATTGTACTGCCAGGCATAAGAATATTGGCATGGTCATCGTAGGTGATGATGGTCTTTTCGCGGCTTTCACCGATAAAATCGACATTGGTGACCCAAGTGTGCACCACTACTTTTTCTTTGTACACACCTTCTTTGATGAAAACGGTGGTACGCTTGCCGGGCTTGAAGGCTCTGATGGATTCTATGGCATCCTGAATGTTGCGAAAATCGCCGGAGCCATCGCGGGCAACCACGATATCGTACTTCTTTTCATTGTCGACCGGTTGGTCTTGAGCTTGAGCGCAAAGGCAGGCCAGCAGGCAGAGTGCGCCTGTCAACCAGATTCTGGTTTTTGTCATATCAGCGGATAAATAAAAGTTCTCTGTATTTGGGCAGTGGCCAGAGTTCGTTGTCTACCATCAACTCCAACTCGTCAATTCTGGAGCGAATCTGCGAGAAATAAGGTTCGACGGTATCGTAATAAGCAATGGCTTTTTCCCTTTCATCGGTGATGCGGTTGGCTACCTTGCGGGCGGCTACCATAGCATCGGTCAGTTTCTGTATTTGGTCGATATAATCTTCTATCTTCTTTATTTTCTGTGACTTGTCTACCGAAAGAGCCTGATATTCTTCTTCCTTGTAGAGCGTTTTCAGCTTGAAAAGATTGTCGAGCAAGGACGACTGGTACTTGATGGCCACGGGGACGATGTGGTTCAAGGCCAAATCGCCGAGTACGCGGGCTTCAATCTGTATCTTTTTGGTGTAAGTCTCCCATTTCACTTCGTTGCGGGCGGCCAATTCCTTTTCGTTCATCACCTTGGTCTGGGCAAAAAGTTCGATGCTTGAAGGCCGCAGATAGGCATCGTACTGCAAGGGAATGCTCTTTTCGCAATCCAGCCCACGGCGGGCGGCTTCGGCTTTCCATTCCTCGCTATAGCCGTTGCCTTCGAAACAGATGGCTTTGGCTGCCTTGATATATTCGCGCAGGATATGCGTGAGCGCCTGCTCCATGCTTTCGCCTTGGGACATTCTCTCTTTCATGGCCTTGTTGAAGTCCATCAACTGACCGGCCACAGCGGTGTTCAGGGCAATCATTGATGAGGCGCAGTTGGCCGACGAACCGGCGGCACGAAATTCAAAACGGTTGCCGGTAAAGGCAAAGGGCGATGTGCGGTTGCGGTCGGTATTGTCCAGCATTACTTCGGGAATGACACTCACGTTCAGATTAAGCCGCGATTTTGATTTCAGTTTCAGCTTGTCTTCAGAATCGTCTTTCTCGAAATCGGCCAGCAACT
>CAYRHC010000073.1:3122-7480 GCA_964423935.1 uncultured Bacteroidales bacterium
GGAGGCGCTTCGTTGGCGCCCAAGCGATAGGCATTGCCGGCACTGGCCACCGAAGCCTTGAGCAAGGCATTATGTTTGTACACGGCCATAAGCGTATTCACAAGAAAGGCCAGAAAGAGCATATTCTCTCTAGGAGTTTTGCCCGGGGCAAACAGATTGACTCCCGTATCAGTAGAGAGCGACCAGTTGCAATGCTTGCCCGAACCATTGATGCCGGCAAAGGGTTTTTCGTGCAACAATACTCGAAAGTGATGCTTGGGAGCGACTTTTCGCATCAAGTCCATCAATACCAAGTTATGGTCTACGGCCAAGTTGGTTTCCTCGAAGATGGGTGCGAACTCGAATTGATTGGGTGCCACCTCGTTGTGTCTGGTTTTCAACGGAATACCAAGTTTATAGGCCTCATATTCCAAATCTTTCATATACTCCACCACCCTTTTGGGAATGGAACCGAAATAATGGTCGTCCAACTGTTGGTTCTTGGCCGATTCGTGACCCATAATGGTACGTCCGCACATCATCAAATCTGGACGGGCCGAGAAAAGGGCTTCATCAACCAAAAAGTATTCCTGTTCCCAGCCCAGGTTGGAAGTGACGCGCTTAACATCGTTACCGAAGAACTGGCAGGTTTCCTTGGCCGCCTCGCTTACGGCAGAAAGGGCCTTAAGCAGCGGGGTTTTGTAGTCGAGGGCTTCGCCGGTATAGGAGATGAATACGGTGGGGATACACAGGGTGTCGTCAACGATAAAAGCCGGCGATGAAGGATCCCAAGCACTGTAACCACGGGCTTCGAAAGTATTGCGGATACCGCCGCTAGGAAAGCTGGACGCATCGGGTTCCTGCTGAACCAGCAATTTGCCGTTGAACTCTTCTATCACTTTGTAGGGACCGTCCTTTTGGATAAAGGAGTCGTGTTTCTCGGCCGTGCCTTCGTTGAGCGGATGGAACCAATGGGTGTAATGCGTGGCACCTTTCTTCATGGCCCACTTCTTCATGGCCTTGGCCACGCTTTCTGCAATTTCAGGGTCGATGGCCTTGCCGGCAGCGATGGCTTCGCACACTTTTTTGTACACTTTGCACGACATATAACGGCGCATGGTGTCGGCATTGAAGACGTTTTCGCCGTAAAGGGCGGCAATGTTCTTGGGAAGTTTCTTCGCTGGAACCGCCTGATGATCAAAGGCTTCCTGCACAAGATTAAACCTCAGTGTTGACATAGTCTGTAGGGTTGTTTTTCAAAAAAAATTTCGGCAAAAGTAAGCATATTTTTTTAGATTGCGCTTACATTTGTCTCCGCATGAAAATCTGTATCGACGACAAAATTCCCTACATACGGGGCGTATTCGAAGAATATGCTTCGGTGGAATACTTGCCGGGCGGCGTATTGCCGCCCGGCAAGCACTGCGATGCCGATGCGCTCATCATCCGTACGCGCACATTGTGCAACGCAGCCACACTGCAAAATTGCCCACAGCTGCGCTTTATCGCCACCGCCACCATCGGTTACGACCATATCGACACCGCTTATTGTCAAAGCCACGGCATCAGTTGGACCAATGCTCCGGGCTGCAATGCCGATTCGGTGGCCATGTACATCATGGCGGCTCTTGGCGAGCTGGCCCGTCGACATGGTTTTGCGCTCGAAGAACGGTGTTTGGGCATTGTGGGCGTGGGTGAAGTGGGCGGCCGCGTGGCCGCCCTGGCGCGGTCACGCGGCTGCCGGGTGCTCGAGAACGACCCCTTCAAACAAGCCGTCCATCCCTCTTACGTCAGTCTGGAGGAAATCATCGCCCGTGCCGACATCATTACGCTACATCCTTGGCTCAGCCACGAAGGACCTCATGCCACCTGGCATCTCTTCGACCGTGAGCGACTGTACCGCCTGAAGGCTCACCAAATATTAATCAATGCCTCGCGTGGCGAAGTGGTAGACAATACCGCCCTAAAAGAAGTATTGCAGGCTCGACGCATCCAAGCTGCAGTGCTGGACGTTTGGGAACACGAACCCCATATCGATACCGAGCTGCTTCCCCTACTCGACATTGCCACGCCGCATATCGCGGGCTATTCCATCGACGGCAAGGCCAACGGTACCCGTATGAGCGTGCAGGCTGTAGCCCGTTACTTCGGTCTGGAGCCACTTTACCAATGGAAAGTCGAGGGTCTGCCCCGCTGCACTCCAGTCTACAACATCTTGCTCGACGATGCGGCCTTGCGCCTCCATCCTGCGGATTTCGAGTCGCTGCGGCCGCAGGCCGCCATCACCCGGGTCCTTAGTAAATTGTAAAAACCATCATATGAAGACCAAATCTATCTTGCTTATCGTAGCCATTTGCTGTTTACACACCGCTGTCAAGGCTCAAAGTTTTCGCCATCTGGACCTCGCTCTTGAACTGGGCACCACCGGTATCGGCATCGATGCGTCCAGCCCCATCAACGACATCTTCAGCCTGCGCGCCGGCCTGACGGTAATGCCCGCCCTGCAAAGCAGCCGCACTTTTACCGTCGATGTGGACGAACAGAAATTCGACAAGCTCAACACTATGATGACCAGCATCACCGGTATGGGTATTGAGAACGAGATAGATATGCTGGCTCAGACCGGCTTTTTCAATGCCAAGCTGCTGCTCGACATCCGACCGTTCAACGACAAACGCTGGCATATCAGCCCGGGACTATACTGGGGTTCTTCCGAAATAGCTCGTGTATACAACAGTTATGAGTCGATGACAACGCTCTACGCCGCCAATATGTACAACACCATGTACCGCAAGGCCAACGATGACGAGGCTATTATCGAAATCGGGGAATTCGCCCTCTATCCCAGCGATGAAATGCTGGAAAACTATTTTTCTTATGGAGAAGTGGGTGTCTACGCGGGCAAACGCAAAAGTGACGGCAGCGACTACAAAATAACGCCCGATGAGCATTGCCGCGTCAGTGCCAATGTGCTGGTAAATGCCTTCAAGCCCTACCTGGGCTTCGGCTACGGCAGTAATCTCACAAGCGACCCCGAGCGGACCTGGCATTATTCCTTCGACTGTGGTTTGCTCTTCTGGGGCGGTTCTCCTTCGTGTATTACCCACGATGGCACCGACATTACGCACGACCTCACCGACTATAGCACACGCATTAGCCGCTATGTCAATCTTCTAAGTACACTCAAAGCCTATCCTGTGATAAGCCTGCGCATCAGTCGCACCATCTTTTAAGGGATGATTGTCACCAGCTTGCCGTTAACAATGTACAGGCCTTGTGGCAAGCTTTCCAGATCTTCAAGACTGTCACCTAACTTGATACCTTGCAGGCTGTAAATACTCTGTATGGCTTCCGGAGCTTCCACCTCGTCTAAAGCGACGGGGTCCGGATTAGGATCTGGTTCTGGATCTGGTTCTGGTTCTGGATCTGGCTCCGGCTCCGGCTCCGGCTCCGGCTCAAGGTTCTCCATCGCCTTTTGATATTCGGCCTCCGACACAACCTTAATCTCATCGGGAGAACCCGATGGAACAAGCAAATACGACTGATTGGCCGGCATAAAATCGACACTGGTCTTTTGGTAGACCAATTCACCGGCTGCATTGACGCCAAGCACGCGCATAGTGGCACTGTCGTAGGCCTTCACGTTGTAATGCGCCTTACTCGTGTTACAGAAATAGACACCCGCCAGGTAGTTGTCCTTGGCAAGGATGCCTTTGTTGGCCTGGATTTCCACCCTATTGTTGGAAGGGTTGTTGCTGGCGCATTGTATCAGTATTGGCATGGACGCAGGCACATTTTGCGCATCCACTTCCCGATAAACAGCCATGCCGTGGTCTACTTTGCTGATGTATCGAACTTTAAGTCCGCTCGAAACGCAGTTGAAAGGAAAGGAAGCATAAAACGAAGCATAATAGACACCTTGACATTGCACCGTGGGCTGTATGCCGAAATAGTTGTCACCCGCAGCCTTGACAGGATGCACATACCAGTCGCGGTAAGTGCCTTTGGCATTGGTGCCCATCACGCCCAAATCATCGTTGTTCGTTTCAACATCACCCAGATACAACACAAGATAATTGTTACCCTGATAAGCCTTGTAACTGATGCTGTCTTTATTGGACTTTACCTTGAGGTAATGGCCGATGATTTCGTAGGTGTCGGTGCCCTGCGCATAGAATTTAAAACCGCCGCCACAGTCCATGATATAGAGAATAGAACTGGGATCTGACACCACATTGCTGAAGTTCTTGTACAGATGCACTGAGCCAAGGTCGGCCGATGCCGTGTTGACATTGATGCTGCCACGGTTGTCGCGGATGGTGATATATCTGCCCGAGCCAACGTTCTGGATACGGTAATAGCCATCGCCCTCCAAACGG
>CAYRHC010000074.1:0-7475 GCA_964423935.1 uncultured Bacteroidales bacterium
CCGGTCTGATTGCCGCCGGCTTGCTCAACAACCCGCTGAAATACGCACACATCGTCACCACGACCACTCACAAAACCCTGCGCGGTCCGCGTGGTGGCGTTATCCTAATGGGCGAAGATTTCGACAATCCTTGGGGCAAAACCACACCTAAGGGCGTTATCAAGAAGATGTCGCAACTGCTCGATTCCGCCGTATTTCCCGGCACTCAAGGCGGCCCGCTCGAACATGTCATCGCAGCCAAAGCCGTCGCTTTCGGCGAAGCCTTACAGCCCGAATACAAAGAATACCAGCGCCAGGTAAAGAAGAATGCAGCCGTTATGGCCCAGGCCTTTATGGACAAGGGTTACAAGATTATCTCCGACGGTACCGACAATCACTCCATGTTGATTGACCTGCGCGCCAAGTTCCCCGAACTCACCGGCAAAGTGGCAGAACAGGCGCTGATTCAAGCCGATATCACCGTCAACAAGAACATGGTTCCTTTCGACAGCCGTTCTGCTTTCCAGACTTCGGGTATCCGCGTCGGCACGCCCGCCATGACCACACGTGGAGCCAAGGAAGCCTTGATGCAGGAAATCGTGGAATGGATGGATACCGTCATGTCGCATCCCGAAGACGCCAACGTTATCAAAGCCGTGCGTGAAAAGGTGAATGCCACTATGGCCAACTATCCTATTTTTGCTTATTGAGTCATCTGTAAAAGATAACAGTGGATATCGTCGGTTTTTTCTCGGCAGACCGTTTTGCCGCTCAAGCCGGTATCAAAGTCATCGAAGTTCGCTTGGGCTACGCCCGTTGCAGCATGACTGTCGATGAAAGGCATCTGAATGCCGCCAATACCGTACAAGGTGGCGCTATCTTTACCTTGGCCGATTTCTGTGCAGCGCTGGCCGCCAATTCGCATGGCAAAGTGGCCGTTTCGTCCAATGCCGACATTCACTTCATCAAAGGAGGCGTTTCTGGTGACACGCTTTATGCGGAAGCCAGGGAACGCTTCCTTCACAAAAGCACTTCGGTATATCAAGTGGAAGTCCATAACCAGAACGGGGATTTGATAGCCTTGTTCGAAACCGGACTTTACCGCAAGGAGCATCCGACACCCTTTGACGCCTTGACAGACTGATAGCCAAAATGGGTCCTCGTCTCCAATCATCCACCCAGGCCAAACTTATCCAAAAAGAAGTCCTGCGGCTTGCCCTTCCGAGCATACTCTCGGGCATTACCATTCCTTTGGTCGGCATGGCAGATACGGCTATTGCCGGACGATTGGGTACAGCTACACATATCGCCGCCATCGCTTTGGGTTCCACCATGTTCGATTGGCTGTATTGGAACCTGAGTTTCCTGCGCACCGGCACTTCGGGTCTTTGCGCCCAAAGCTTCGGCCGCCGCGATTTTCACCGCACCATGCGCCTGCTTACCCAAAGCCTTATCCTGGCGTTGGGACTAGCCTTGGTTATTTGGGCCATCCAGAAGCCCTTCTCCTGGCTTTTCTTCGCCATTACACCCACTTCGTCGCAGACCATGGCGCTGGCACTACAGTATTTCTTTATCCGGGTATGGGCGGCTCCGGCAGCATTGTCACTGTTCAGCATGCGCGGCTGGTTCCTTGGTATGCAGAACAGTGTCTGCCCCATGATTATCGAAATTGTGGTGAACGTAGTGAATATTGCCGCGAGCTATATCCTGGCCATTCCCTACGGCATGGGGGTTGCCGGCATCGCACTGGGTACCGTTATCGCCCAATATTCCGGCCTGCTATGCAGCGCTCTGCTGTTCTGGATATGTTTCCGCAGCCAACTACAGTATTTTTCCTTCAAGGAGGCCTTCCGTTGGGACGAGCTGAAATCTTTCTTCAGCATGAATGCCAATCTCTTTGTCCGCAGTTTCTGCATTCTGCTCATCTACAGCGGATTCAATATGTTGGCAGCCCGCTACGGCGATATGGAATTGGCCATTGCATCCATCATGATGAAGTTGCTTCTGCTCTACTCCTATTTCATCGATGGTTTTGCCTATGCGGGCGAAGCCTTGGTAGGACGGTTTCTGGGCGAACGAAGCGAGAGTAAGCTACGGCTCTGCATCAAAGTGCTGTTTATGTGGTGTCTGCTGATAGGTATCGTATCGACTGCGGTCTATGTTTTTTGCGATGAATGGATGTTGCACGTCATCACATCCGTACCCGAAGTGCTGCAAGCTTGCAAACCCTTCGTTCCTTGGCTATATGTGATGCCCTTCATTTCGTGTATCGCTTTTACTTGGGACGGCATCTACATCGGGGCCACGGCCTCCCAAGCTTTGCGCAACGGGATGCTCTATTCTATCGCGGCCTTTTATCTCAGCTACTTACTACTGAATCCTTTCATCGGATTCCAATCGCTGTGGATAGCCTATGCAGCCCATTTGGTAGCGCGCTCACTGGCGATGAGCTTCTACGCGAAAAAACATATTTACGGACGTTTGAAAACAGCTTAGGGGCGTCAGTGCACGAGCACCCATGCCTTGGCATAACGGGCATGTGCCTGCCGAAAAGCAGTCAGTTGTGACACAGCTTCTTGACGGCTGGAATAACACTGGGCGTACACTCGACTGTGACCTTCTCCCACGGCCACGCCTACAGAAGGAAAGACATCCTGCAAATGACGCTCGCGGATATACTGCTCGGCCAGTTCCGGATTGGGGAAGCTGGCAATGACAATCAGGTACTGCTTTTGTGCCTGGGGATAATTCAGCAAAGATGCAGGTTCAGTGACGGGTTCCGGGGTAGGTTCGACACAAGCAGTAGCAGTGGGCTGAGATGCTTGCACGGGCTCGTGCGCCAAGCTTAGACTCTCCGTTTCCAATGCCAGTTCAGCATTCAAAGCCGACAGGCTGGCGGGCGACAAGACAGCCGCCTCCTGCACCATCACATCGGCATCATTCCATGACAAATGACTGTTGTCCTGCAAAAACGTGAAGAGCAACAAAAAACAAGCGGCTGCAGTAGCCACATAAGCCAGCCAATGGGAAGAACCCACGCTGCGTTCCAGTCGCAACTGACGATTGGATGGGAAAGTACAGGGTTTCAAGCCGAATGATTCGGCACAGAGTTCGTTGTTGAGCGCCGGTTTAAAAACCAGCGGACTGTCGTCGGATGCTTGCACCAAGAGGCCAAGACGGCCCAACTTCAGCTGATGTTGCAGGCTTAGTTGCGTTTTAAGTTCGTCTACCGCCTGCCGGATAGACGCCTTGGCTTGTTCAAAGCTCAAGCCTTGCTCCATTTGGTATGCCTGACACAACAAGCCATCGTTGTAGTGCAGTTGGGCATTAAAAGCCAGCTGTTTGCCGGCGGGATAATACAAGCCGCTGACCCTATCGTAACGAGCCTCTTGCGTCTGATGTATAAAACCTCCCAAGTCGGGCACGACTACACAGTCGTGCCCGATCAAGAGGTTTTCTATCGTTGCAATCAGTTGTTGCATGCGGTCAACGAATCATCAAATGACAGGCGATTAGCCTTGGATAGCCTTGATACCGGGAAGAACCTTGCCTTCGATAGCTTCGAGCAAAGCACCACCACCGGTGGACACATAGCTTACCTTGTCGGCCATGCCAAACTTATTGACGCAGGCAACAGAATCGCCGCCACCAACCAAAGAGTAGGCACCGGCTGCAGTAGCCTCAACGATGGCCTGAGCAATGGCGCGTGAACCTTCGGCGAAGTTGTCAAATTCGAAAACGCCGGCAGGTCCGTTCCACAAGATAGTCTTGGAAGCCTTGATAACTTCGGCAAAAGCCCTGCGGGTTTCTGTACCGATGTCCATACCTTCCCAGCCATCGGGGATTTCTTTGACGGGAACAATCTTGCGGTTGGCATCGTTCGAGAAGCTATCGGCAACTACGGCATCGCTGGCGAAATACAGTTTTACGCCATTGGCCTTAGCCTTCTCGATGATATCGAGTGCCAAATCCAGCTTGTCGTTCTCGCAGATGGAATTACCGACTTTGCCGCCCAATGCCTTGCTGAAGGTATAGGTCATGCCGCCCATCAAGATAAGGTTATCCACCTTGCCCAACAGGTTTTCGATAATATCAATCTTGGTAGAGACTTTGGAGCCGCCCATAATGGCCGTGAAAGGACGAACCGTGTTGCTCATAACCTTTTCTACAGCGGTCACTTCCTTGTTCATCAGATAACCGAACATCTTGTTGTCGGCATCGAAGTATTCAGCGATAAGGGCCGTTGAAGCGTGGGCACGGTGAGCCGTACCGAAGGCATCGTTTACATAGCAATCGGCATAAGAGGCCAATTTTTTGGTGAAGGCCTTCTGACTTTCCTTAACGGCCTTCTTGGCAGCAGCCTTTTCTTCGTCGCTGGCATCTTCGGCCAAACCACGGGGCTTGCCTTCTTCTTCGGCATAGAAACGCAGGTTTTCAAGCAAAAGAGCCTGACCAGGTTTCAAAGCGGAAACTTGAGCATCGGCATTCTGGCAGTCGTCGGCGAAGGCTACGGGAGCACCCAGACATTCTTGAACATGAGCCAAAATGGCTTTCAGTGAATATTTTGGATCGGGGTTTTTCTTGGGACGGCCCATGTGGGAACCGATAATAAGCATACCGCCATCGGCGATAATCTTCTTGAGTGTGGGCATTGCGGCACGGATACGGGTATCGTCCGTAATGTTCTGGTTTTCATCTAAGGGGACGTTAAAGTCCACGCGAACAAATGCTTTTTTTCCAGCAAAATTGAATTTGTCAATAGATTGCATAGTGTTTTGATAATTAAAAAAACGTCGTTTAGAGCCGGCGAAATTACAAATAATTTTTCAAACAGCCTCTCAATCCAAATGGAAAACTTCGTCCAGCGGAATGCTGACAGGAGAGTTGTCAGGATTGGTATCCATCATATCAGCCATATAGTTCCACCAACGTTGCTGCACTTCCACATGGCCCAGCTGCTGGGAATCACCTTCGCCAGACACTTTCTGAACGGCAAAGAGCGTATTGCTTTCATCGTCGAGAAAAATGGAATAGTCACTCACGCCGCTATCGTGGAGCAGTTGAACTATTTCGGGCCATATTTGCGCATGACGGCGGCGGTATTCTTCCTTCATACCGGCCTTGAGTTTCATCTTGAAGGCTACCCTTTTCATAAATTATTCGGTTTTGATGTTGATACTGGCAGAAGTCAAGGATTTACCACTGACTTTCAGGCGGATATTGCCCGGGTTGCCGTCAGATTGCAGGATAACGACCAGTTGGCCGTTGAAGGCATGCATCTGTGGCAGATGGAAAGATTCAAGACTGGTGGCGTCGCCGTTGCAGGCAGCGCGGAAAGAGCCTTGACCCTGCACCGAGAACTGAAGCAGATGATTGGCTTGCGGACATAGATTACCCTGACGGTCAACCACTGCCACTTGTACAAAGCAGAGTTCATCGCTGTCAGCCGCCATTTTCAAGCGATTGGCGGTGAGCAGAATGCGAGCGGGCTTACCGGCCGTGCGGACGATTTTGTTTTCGGTAGGATTGCCATTATCATCATAAGCTTGAACACGAAGTTCGCCAGGCTCGTAGCAGACCTCGTTCCAGCGCAGACGGTAACGGTCCAGACGTGAACTCGGGTCTTTTTTGCGTAGGCCCTGACTGACCCCATTGACGAAAAGTTCGGCTTGAGGATAGGATGTGTATACATACACAGGAATAGTGTCGCCTTCCTTGCCCGGCCAAGTCCAATGTGGCAATACGTGCAAGGTATTCTCGGCTGTATTCCAGCGACTTTTGTACAGATAATAACGGTCTTTGGGCAGTCCGGCCAAATCGCAGATGCCGAAATATGAACTGCGCGAAGGCCAGTAGCCATCGTAAGGCGTAGGTTCTCCCAGATAGTCGAACCCGGTCCAGACAAACTCACCGATTACCCAAGGAGCATCGTCTTGCCAAATCCAATCATCATCGGGCAGATTCGACCACGAGCAGGCCTCCACATCGTAAGACGAGCATTGGCCGTCTTCATGCATCACGCCTTTACCTTCTACCACCGGGAAGTGGTACGCACCGCGCGAGCTGACGGTAGAAGCCGTTTCCGAGCCTAGAAGGAAGCCTTGCGGCAGACGCTGGTGCGCTTCGTGATACAGCGGCAGGCGGTAATTCAACCCGGGAACGTCCCAATAGGCGGCAAAACCATTCTTGATGGTGCGGGCAACCTGATCCATACCCATGGTGACCGGGCGCGTTGGGTCGTAACGGTGGAAGAGTTCCTGCAGCCGCCAACCTTCCTTCACGCCTTTTTCGGACCATTGGTCCGACACTTCGTTGCCGGCGCTCCACATAACAATGGAGGGATGATTACGATAGTGCAACACCAGATTGCGGATGTCTTTGTCTACCCAATCGTTGTAAAAGCGGTTGTAGCCATTCTTGCACTTGGGTTGGGCCCATTCATCGAAAGATTCGGCCATCAGCATCAGGCCCAGCTCATCGCAGAGTTCCACCTGCTCGGGCGAGGGCATATTGTGCGAACTGCGGATAGCATCGCAGCCCATACTTTTCAGGATACGCAGCTGACGTTCCATGGCACTGCGGTTGACGGCGGCACCGAGCGGGCCCAAATCGTGGTGCAGGCAGACACCTTTGATTTTTCGTGTCTGGCCATTCAGCTGGAAACCGTTTTGTGCATCCACCTTGACGCTACGGATACCGAAACGCGTACTCAAGGTATCGAGCAATTGGTCGTGGCAGTAGAGAAACGAAACGGCCTTGTAGAGATACGGATTTTCGGGCGACCATAACTGTGGGTCAGGCACCTGTATATCCTGCACGAACTGTTTTTCCATGAAAAGCTGTCCGGAATTCAGTTCAGACACAGCTTGTCCTTGGGCATCGTAAATGCGCGTGAGCAGGCGCAGGCCTTCTTTAGGCTGGTGGATGTCAGTTTCGATATGCACACGGGCAAATTCATTACCAATGTCGGGCGTGGTCAGCCATTGCCCCCAAACATCTATGGATGTGGGTTCGCAAACCAATAGTCGCACATGACGATAGAGGCCTGCGCCCGGATACCAGCGGGAAGACTCACCGATGTTTTCCAAGCGGACCGCAATCTTCAGCGGGCGGGCCGGGTCTACCCTATCACTGATATCGAAGTAGAAGGAATTGTATCCGTAGGGCCACTCCCCAACAAATTCATCATTCACATAAACCTTGGCTTGACTCATGGCCCCGTCGAACATCAGTAAGAGACGTTTCTGGCGGAAATCATCATTGGCGGGAATTTCACAGCGGTACCAACCCACACCGATATAGGGCAAAGCGCCGGTGCGACCGGTCTTTTCCGTAGCAGTCTGCTCGCCGTTCTGCACAATGGCCACCTCTTGTTTGTCAATTTCTTTGTCGAAAGGTCCGTATATGGCCCAATCGTGCGGAATGCGAACGTTCTGCCACGCAGCCTTGCCGGAGGGCTCGTCACCCAAATGAAACTGCCAGACTCGCAAATCCAG